>JALULB010000056.1 GCA_027041035.1 Sedimenticola sp.
ACGTTCAGATTGGAGAGATTTATTTTTTTGCTCATTATGAGATTTGCCTCTTGAATGTAAAGTTAGATTGTCAGCGGGTTATATGTTCCGGATAAATATATGTGTTGTCAATAATTGATTTCAGATTTTCGATAATGTTCACCAATGTTATCGGCGTTGTGATGGTCCGCACGTGTGGGAGGCGGTTTCGATGCATATTGCCGTTGAAATCGAGGATTGAACGGCGATGACTTGAGAAGTGACGTACCCCCCCATGGGGGAAAGCGTTGGAATTATGATTTTATGGACTTTGTTGTCCAAGCCTCGGAACACACTTCATATAGGTCCTCTCGCCTTGTGTGGTGTTGTTTAGCGTTATGGGAATACTTACGGCGGTCTAGCGACCCGTTCAGGACAAAATGGTGCGCCGGAGAATCCGCTGTTCGGACGAAAGCATGTTTCCGTCTTTGTAACTACTCACCCCCCCCCCGGCAGGAATCGCCGCCGCTATTGGCTGTTTCTTCCGGAAAACGCCGTGAATACTTCCCTGCAGGCTCGGCGGCGGCGCTGCGGCTGCGCATTCCATGCTTCGCCTCAGCGTCCGGCTCCACCCTCCCTGGTGGAGCGTTCGTCCAGACTGGAAGTCCACTGGACTTTCAGTCTGGACTCACCCCTGCCGCCGACGTTTTCTCCAGAAACAGCCAATCGCGGCAACTGCGTGGCATTGGGGTATCATGTGAGTAGTTACCCGTCTTTTACCGTTTCTATGTACACGTCGCGGTTGTCCGGCGTTGCCGAGCAGGATGCCGGTCAAGGCGGCAACGCCTTGATTAAGGTTAATTCGTTATCGAGAGGTTCGCGTATAATGCCGCAACTTCTTCTGTTATACGAACGCTATTGGGAGTTGCTCGTTATGAATAACCGTACTCGTAAGGTGGTAATTGCGCTAGTGGGCCTGTTGGCCACCGGCGCCGTGTCAGCGGCGGAAACCGATCAACGGATTGCCGAGAGTCGCATGGCGGTGAAGTCGTTCGCCACGCAACTCAAATCCGAGCTGGTCGGTGCAATGAAGTCCGGCGGACCGACGAAGGCGATCGGTGTCTGCCATATGAAAGCACCGGAGATTGCCAAAAACGTGTCGCATGCAAAGGGCTGGGCGATCGGGCGCACGTCGTTGAAGACACGTAATCCGGACAATGCGCCGGATGCGTGGGAGAAAAAGGTGTTGCTGAAGTTCGAGCAACGCAAGGCTCAAGGCGAGTCGGTAAAGAAAATGGAGTATTCAGCGGTTGTCGATCACGATGGTAAGCGGGAGTTTCGCTATATGAAGGCGATCCCGACCGGCAAGGTCTGCCTTGTCTGTCATGGCAGCAATATCGCGCCGGGCGTGATAAGCAAGTTGGACGCGCTGTATCCCCGGGACCAGGCGCGAGGTTTCAAGGAAGGGGATATCCGGGGCGCCTTTACCATTCGTCAGCCGTTGGATTAGCATGCCGCTGATTGTTGGCGGAGGCTATACGCGTCGTCCATGAATTTTCGGCCACTGCGACCGCTCCTAGCCCAAGGGCGCGAGGAACGGCCTCGAAAAACCGAAAACCCATGGGCGACGAGTATAAAAGTCGCCGGCCGGCAAGGGTTGTCTCCTGTCGGTCGGTGGCCTTATATTTGCGCTCAGACCGCTTCCAGCCATTTGTTCAATGCGGCAACCAGTTGCTGGGCCTGCGCCGGACTGGAGATATTGAACTTGGATTTCTGAATATATTCGCCATCGCGCTTCTGGTAACGGCGGATGGTGTATTTGTCCTTGCTGTATTCCTCCTTGGTCCGATTCCATTCCTGGAAGCGAAAGATCACGGTCGTCCAGGCACCCTTGGAGAGTACCTCTTTGTCGAGTTCCTTGACGATATCGATGCCGTCTTCGGTATAGTTGATAGTCAGTTCGTCGGGGGTCGATGCCATGGTTGTTTTCTCTATGTCGGTGCTGACGGGTTATTCCGCGCCATTCATTTCAAGTAACTGGATAATCTGTACAGCGTTGTGCTGTTTCGCCAGCGCGAGCGGGCGCACACCGTCCGCTCCGGGCTGGTTGACATTCGCGCCGTTATTGATCAGGTGCTTTACCACGGGCGGCTTGCCGCGCTTTATCGCGCTCAGCAGCGGCGTTGTCGCGCCGTCTTCGATCGGGGCGTTGAAGTCCGTGCCATGTTTGGCGAGCAAACGGTAGACATCCCGGTCCGCGACGCCTGCCTCCACCATGCTCGCCAGCAGACTTTCGCCTTCGAAGGGCGCGCCGGATTTGATCAGGTATTCAGCGATGCGCACGCGGCTGTGTTTCAGCGCGGTCTCCAATGGCTGGTCGCCGTTGGCGTCGGTCGCGCTCAGTTTGGCACCGTGTGTGAGCAGTTGTTCCACGATAGCGGGGTCGCCCTTCTTGATCGCCAGGTGTAACGCGGTATCACCATCGGCGAAGACCTGGTTGACATCGGTTTGCCAGAACAGGTGACGTTTCAGCTGTTCCAGGTCGCCGTTGGCCACCGCTGGGTAGAAAGCGATCGTGGGTTGTTTCGGCTCGGAGCAAGCGATCGTCAGCAGGCCGACGGTAATCATCAGGATGAGGAACTTCAATTGGTGTCTCCCGGAAAGCGCCATGGTATAGCGCGGGCGATGATGACCGCAAGCAGGGATGACGAGCGCGCGGTTTGCGCTGCCCCGGAAATTCCATGAACCACGCGCCCTCTCGCTCGACTGTCGATTCCACGAGAAATGCGCTTCGGGTGCCGTTCATCGCGGATACGCGACGCCCTAGGAGTCTGTCGGGTTTGACCGATCGTAGCGAGGGAAAGCCATTTTGAGTCCGTTTTTTCGTTCACTTGAGGCGAATAGTCATTCTATTTAACGAAAGTGAACGGGAAAACGGGCCAAAAGGGCTTTTCCGCAGTAGATCAGCGTTAAACTCGACAGACTCCTAGGAAAATGCCTCTTGAAGCATCCGCAGGGAACAGATTTTTGTGGGCCACGAGTGGGTAAGGGCCGGGCAAATCGATATTCGCCGCGATCAGCGTGCGAAATTGTGAATCTTCCGGGTTACACTCGCTTGCCTTGCAATCCTCCCGGTCCGGTTCATGCCCCACTCCAACATCGGTCATCGCGATGTGCTGCGTATCGCCTTGCCCATGATTCTGTCCAATCTCAGCGTGCCGCTGGTCGGCATGGTGGATACCGCCGTGATGGGGCATCTTCCGAAAACCTTGTGGCTGGCCGCCGTGGCGGTGGCTGGCAGCCTGTTTGCCTTGTTGTTCGTGGCATTCAATTTCCTGCGCATGTCGGCCACCGGCACCACCGCACGCGCCTGGGGTGCCGGCGACATGGCGGCCAGCGGACGGGCGCTCGCCCAAGGCCTGGTGCTGGCTGTTTTGATCGGCGTGACGCTGATCGTGCTGGGGCCGTTGCTGGGTGGGAGCGGCTTGCCGCTGATCGGCGCGGAAGGCGACATCACACGCGAGGCGCGTGTGTACTTCGATATCCGCATCTGGAGCGCGCCTTTCGTGTTGGGTAATTACGTGCTCGTCGGCTGGTTTCTCGGCATGCAGAACGCGCGCGCGCCGCTTGTCGTGATGTTGTCCAACAATCTCCTCAATCTGTCGCTGGACCTGTGGCTGGTACTCGGCCAGGGGATGCATGCCGACGGGGTTGCCTGGGCATCGCTGGTCGCTGAAATGGCATCCTTCTCGCTGGCTTCCTGGATCGCGATTCGGTATCTGGACGCAGCGCGCCTGATACGCCGCAATCCGCGCTTGTTTCCGACCGCGGAGCTGCGCGCGCTACTGAAGGTGAATAGCGACCTGTTCGTGCGCACGCTGGCGCTGGTCGGCGTACTGACGGCGTTTACCGCGCTTGGCGCGCGCCTCGGCGAAGGCATACTCGCGGCGAACGCATTGCTGATGAACCTTCAGACCTTGCTGGCGTTCGGTCTGGATGGTTTCGCGCACGCCGCCGAGGCGTTGGTCGGGCGGGCCTTGGGACGACGGGATGCCGCGATGTTCCGCCGCGTGCTACTGCTGACCTTGCAGTGGTCCGGCGGTATCGCGTTGCTCTACGTGCTGGGTTTCGCGGCCTTCGGCAAGGAGCTGGTCGGCCTGCTGACCTCGATACCCGAGGTACGCGCCACGGCCGAAAACTACCTTGGATGGATGCAGCTCTCCCCGTTGGTCGCGGTCTGGGCATTCTGGCTGGATGGCGTGTTCATCGGCGCCGGCTGGAGTCGCATGATGAGGAATCGCATGCTGCTGTCGGCGTTCGGCTTTCTTGCCGGCTGGTATCTGCTGCGTGGCTGGGGCAACCAGGGCTTGTGGTTGTCGCTGATGCTGTTTTTCCTGTTGCGCGGCGTTACACTGGGTGTCGGACTCATTCAGCACAGGGGCTTGCGCCCGATATGATTAAAAAGCTGCTTCTTACCCTGCTGGTTTGCGCGGGCGTCTACCTGGTGATTCGGTTTCGTCAGCGGCGTGCGCGCCTCGCGCTCGATGGCGAGGTCTACGATGCCTGCCCCAGTGACAATCGCTGCCGCAATGCCGGTCTGTTTCTTGGTGCCTTGATGCTGACCGCGTTTGCCGCCTATGTACTCTATGCCTGGTGGGCGATCAAGCCGATCGTCAGCGTGCGGGTGATCAACCCGGAAACCGGCAAGGAGGTTGTCTATCTGGCCTATGAGGATGATGTCGCCGAGCGCAGCTTCGAGACCCTGGATGGCCGCCGGGTCCAGCTGGGCAGCATCGAGCATATCGAGGTAAAGCCGGTGGATAAAAAGTAGCATGGCCTTTGCCACCCAAGCCTCGGAACGTTTGCACGTACCTTTAAACCGGAAAATTCAAGAATTGCACGCGCCCTCGCTTGCCTCTTGATTCCACAAGAAATTTTCTTCAGTTGCGCGTAATCACGGATACGCGACGCCTTCAGATAATTCCTTGTGAAATCAATATGCCGCGCGATCATCGCGCGAATTCATGAAAATTCCGGGCTAAGAATCCATGGCGGAGGGTGTATTCCGTCAATATCCCGGCGATTCGCGCCACGGGTCTTTCCTATGTCAGAAAATCGTCAGGGAAGTAGGTGACCATTTTCGTCGTGAATGTGACGAAATTTGTAACATCTTTTTTACGTAGCTACTCGCTCCCGG
>JALULB010000057.1 GCA_027041035.1 Sedimenticola sp.
CCTCTGGTGTTCCGGTTGTCACGCCAGTGGCATTGCCGGGTAGCTATGTTCGGACGGGATAACCGCTGAAAGCATCTAAGCGGGAAGCCTCTCCCAAGATGAGATCTCACTGACTCCTTGAGAGTCCTAAAGGGCCGTTGAAGACTACAACGTTGATAGGCTGGGTGTGGAAGTACAGTAATGTATGAAGCTAACCAGTACTAATTGCCCGTGAGGCTTGGCCATATAACACCCAAACGTTTTGGCGTGTGGTCGAGCGAATGCAAATTATACGCTTATTACGATCAAACCGAATGCTGCTTGCAGGCGAAGACCTGTAGGCCAACAGTTTGCCTGGCGGCAATAGAGAGGCGGTACCACCCGATCCCATCCCGAACTCGGAAGTGAAACGCCTTATCGCCGATGGTAGTGTGGGGTCTCCCCATGTGAGAGTAGGTCACCGCCAGGCTTTAATTTGAAAACCCCTAGTGTTATAACGCTAGGGGTTTTTTTTTTTGGAATCAAGGTGGTGCGTGTTATGTTCGCTGGATTGCTTCCTGTGTTGGTGTTGCTGGGGTGGTAACTCCCGTTTCTTACGAGTTATCGTTGTTGAGTCCCGATGAACACCTATTCCAAGTGCGTGTCAGTATCAACAAGGGTTACGAAAGCTCCAGGCTGGTCGAGATGGCCGCATGGACCCCTGGTAGTTATATGGTTAGGGATTTTGCCCGTAACCTGATCGACATGCGGGCGACCTCTGGTGGTGATGATGTCGAGTTGCAGAAACTCGATAAGCAGACATGGTCTCTTCCGGCTTGCTCCGCGCCCGTGGTGATTCGTTACTCGGTGTATGCATGGGATACTTCGGTACGCGCGGCCTATCTGGATCGTTATCGAGCTTATGTCAATGGAAGCAGTCTGTTCCTGCGGGTTTGCGGATTGGAATCACAGCCGATTGCACTGGAGTTGCTGACGCCCCAGTCGGAGGGATTGGCTCGCTGGAGAGTGGCTACTTCCCTGCCTACCGATACCCCGCGGCAGTTTGGAGTGTATCGGGCGAGCGACTTTGATGATCTGGTAGACCATCCGATAGAGATGGGGGATCTGGATACACATGTTTTTTCGGTGAGTGGCATTGAGCATGCTTTGTCGCTATCCGGCAGCTATTGGATGGATCGCAGGCGAGTACTGAATGACCTCCAAGAGATTTGCGCGGAGCACGTCGCGCTGTTCGGCGGCGAGTTGCCGGTGGATCGCTACCTGTTTTTGACCTGGGTCATTGGTGATGGATATGGCGGTTTGGAACATCGGGATAGTGCGAGTTTACAAGTGTCGCGGCGCGACCTCGCGGAATCACTGGCTGATTCGGCGAAGGACGGGTACATTCGCTTTCTGGGTTTGTGTAGCCATGAGTATTTCCATCTATGGAATGTAAAACGGATCCGGCCTCGAGAGCTTTCGCTTTCACGTCAGCGCAGCGAGACTTACACCGAGCTGCTTTGGCTTTCCGAGGGGGTTACCTCGTATTATGACGACTTGGCTCTGGTACGCTCCAATCGGATTTCGTTGAATCATTATCTGGGTCTGTTGGCAAAAACGATTACCCGGGTGCATCGCGGTTCGAGCCGCTTTCGCCAATCCTTGGCTGAATCCAGCTTTTATGCATGGACTAAATTCTATAAACAGGACTCAAATGCCCCGAATTCGGTCGTCAGTTATTACGCTAAAGGGGCGTTGATCGCTTTGATGCTCGACGATCAGATCCGCTTGGCCAGTGGAGAGAAGGCGTCACTGGATGACTTCATGCGCCTGCTTTGGGCTGAGTACGGTCGTGATGCCAGCGGAGTTACCGAAGAGGATGTGAAACGTACTTTGGTTCTCGTCGGGTTCTCGGATGTCGACGAATTTTTCTCTGCTTATATCCATGGTAGAGCTGAACTTCCGCTGACGGAGCTTTTGTTACGGTACGGAATTGCTTTATCCTGGCGAGTTCAAACCGACAGCCGTGATTTTGGTGGCGAGGAAAAGTTTGCCTCTGCACTCGCGACCTCCGTGGGGATTGGTGGTATCGTGCGTGATTCCGCGATGGGACTGGAGGTCGTTCAGGTCTACGCGGGAGGAACCTTGCAGGTATCGGGCATCGCTTCGGGAGATGTCATTGTTGCGATAGAAGGGTTGAAGGCGAGTGAAACGCTTTTATCGGACCAATTACAGATACGTCGTCCGGGGGATGTCATTCCAGTGCATCTTTTTCGCCGCGATGAGATGCGCGTACTGGATTTGGAATTTCTGCCTGCTGCCGCGGATACCTGTGTGTTGGCTCCACTCGACGATGAACGTTTGACGAAAGAGCAATACAGGCGCCGCAAAGCTTGGCTTGCCAGTGCGGGTAGATCTGATGCGAGATAGATGCGCCGTATTATTAAGGGATCTGGCTGATGGGCGCTTCTGTTCAGGGGCATCGTTAGCGGCGCGCTATGGTATTTCGAGAACGACGATTGCGCAGTGTATTCGTCAGATCGAGGATAGCTTCAGAATCCATGTTCACAAGGTGCCGGGAAGAGGGTATCGCCTGACGGAGCCGGTGGATCTTCTCTTGCCCGACTCGATACATTCCAATCTATCCGCCGATGATCGAGCACGGCTGGCGGCGCTTGAAGTATATGATCATCTCGACTCGACAAACAGTTATCTTCTGTCGGGGCGGGTTTCCCTGGAAAAGCATTACCATGTTGTATTTGCCGAGGCTCAGACCGCAGGACGGGGCAGAAACGGGCGGGAATGGGTATCGCCATTCGGTCGAAATATTCTCATGTCTGTCGGCTGGCGTGTTGATTGTCCGATGCGTCGGCTTGGGGGGTTGAGCCTGGTCGTAGGCCTTGCTGTGGTTGAGGCGTTGGAAGCCTCGGGGTTTCCAGGGATTGGTTTGAAGTGGCCGAACGATTTGTATTGGGAGGGGCGCAAACTGGGCGGGATTCTTGTCGAAGTCGCTGGAGAAGCCGATGGCCCGGTGAGTATCGTCGTCGGCATGGGCTTGAATTGTCACTTGGATTCGGCTCATGGGGGGGGGATTGGCCAGCCATTTGCATCACTGAAAGAATTACCCGGAACGGTCGATAGAAATCACATTGCGGCGGCCATCCTGTCTGCATTGTTTCGCGGGCTTCCCTTGTACATGGAGAGTGGGTTCGAGCGTTTTCGTGCCGAATGGCGGCGGCTCGACATCTTGGCGGGACTCGAGGTCAATGTGCTTCGTGGAAAGGATAAAAGCACTGGCGTCTATCTTGGTGTCGATTCGACTGGCTCGGCACTCGTGAACTTCGGCGGACAGATTCACGCCCTTACGGGAGGTGAGATCAGCGTGCGCCGGAACACGGGCGCCTCTGGAGCTTAGCTTTGTCCCGGTTGCTTATCGATATTGGAAACACTCGGATCAAGCTTGCTTGTCAGGATGATGGCGATATTCGGTCACTGCCGTCTACTGAACGCTCAGACTGGGGGCATGAGCCGGCCATGCGGGTTTCTGCTGCCTGCGAGGGATTTCGCGAGGTACTTGTCGCGACGGTTTCCAGGCAGCGTGATGAGGAAATCATCCATTCGTTAGAGACTAATTGGGGAATCGAGCCGGCGATAATCGATACCTGTCGGCAATCTTCGTTGATCGACTGTGCCTATGAACGGGAATATGAACTTGGTGTTGATCGATGGCTTGCGATGATCGCGGCGCATAAACACTCGGAACAACCGGTGTGCGTGGTGGATGCCGGAACGGCGATCACGATAGATGCGGTGTCCTCTGGCGGTCGGCACCTCGGCGGTATCATTCTGCCCGGGCTGGCGTTCATGATGAAGTATTTTCGGGATGATCTAGGTTTGAGTGTTCGCGAGATCTCGCCACGTTTTACTTTGGGTGCGTCCACTCAGCAGTGTATCGACGCCGGATTCAGTATGGCAATTCGCGCGGCGGTTCATACCGTCATGACGATGTTTCAATCGCCGCCGTGCGTCTGGGTAACGGGAGGCGATGGTGAGTACGTACGTCGGATTCTTCCCTTCGAGTCCCGTTTTGAGCCTCTATTGGTTTTGCAAGGGTTAGTGCTGGTTGGCGACGAGAGCGCCACATCATGAGTTGGATGGTGGGTTTGCTGGCGTTGTTGAATGTGCTTGTATTCGGCTGGGGGATCACACGACCGACGCTGAACATGCATGATAGTGAGATTGGCGGTGCCTCGTTGTTGCTGGTTTCGGAGGTCAAGCGTCTTGGCGAATCCAATGTGGAGAGGATAGCCGCGCGGCCCAAGCAGGACTCCGAGCGGATGGTTGCAACAACGGTCTCGGATGGGCGGGCACCGGCTTCCCAGCGAGCTTCTCCTCCACTCCTGCCATCGGTGGCGACGGGATCCCCGATTTCTAAGACGCCTTCGATATTGCCGGGTGTTTCTCCGGGACTGCATTTCGCGGATACCCCTTGCAGAACATTGGGGCCATTTTCGACGCGGGATGAAGCTGGAGCGGTTGCCCGTCAAATGGCGGAAACGCATCTCGCGGCCAGTCAGCGGAGAACAACCCAGTCTGATTTGTCCGGTTATTGGGTGTTGATGCCTCCGCGTAAAACCGATGACGAAGCATCGGACATGCTGATGGCGTTGAACAGGCAGGGTTTTGACGACGCTTGGCTGTTTCAGACGGGCGAACTCGCGAGAGCGATCTCCCTCGGGCTGTATTCACGCGTATCCAATGCCAAGCGCCGGGCTGAGCAGGTGAGAGCGGCAGGCTTCGATGTCTGGGTGAAGCCGCAGCAGCGGGACTTGGTCATGTATTGGCTCGACTATCGGTTGGAGCGAGGCCGCCGATTGGCGCCTGCGTTATTGTCACGCGCGAGGCGATTGGCGCGTCAGGTCAGAGAGTATCCACGTAGGTGTATTGGCGGGAACTAAGCCCGAAAACTCGTAACTACTCAGCTAACCGCTGAAATGCGCCAGCTCTGCGTTCAAAAATGGTCATTTACACTTGTAAACCGGCAATTGCTCCTGCATTGCCCTAGGAGCCTGCCGGGTTTAACGCTGATCTACTGCGGAAAAGCCGGATTTGGTCCTATTTCCCGATCTTTCTCGTCAAATAGCGGTGCTATTCTCCTCAAAAGATCGAAAA
>JALULB010000058.1:0-7012 GCA_027041035.1 Sedimenticola sp.
GCGATCTACCTGTCCGAGTACGCCTCGCCGCGTTTTCGCGCGATTGCGAAGCCGACGTTGGAGGTGCTGGCCGGTATCCCGACCGTCGTCTACGGCTTCTTCGCCGCGTTGACGGTCGCGCCGGCGATACGCGCGTTCGGCGAATCGCTGGGTCTGGAGGTCTCGTCCGAAAGCGCGCTGGCCGCCGGCATCGTCATGGGGGTGATGATCATTCCGTTCATGTCGTCGCTGTCCGAGGATGTGATCAGCGCGGTGCCTCGGGCGATGCGCGACGGTTCGCTCGGCATGGGCGCGACGCGTTCCGAGACCATTCGCCTGGTGTTGTTGCCGGCGGCGCTGCCGGGCATCGTCGGCGGCATCCTGCTCGCGGCATCGCGGGCCATCGGCGAAACCATGATCGTCGTGATGGCGGCCGGCCTGACCGCCAATCTGACCCTGAACCCGCTGGAGGCGGTGACCACAGTGACGGTGCAGATCGTCACCCTGCTGACCGGCGACCAGGAGTTCGACAGCGCAAAGACGCTCGCGGCCTTCGCGCTGGCCTTGATGTTGTTCATCACCACGTTGATTCTGAACGTGATCGCATTGCACGTGGTGCGTAAGTACCGTGAGCAGTACGAGTGACGGGAGTTACCGACATGACGAATACGGAGAAGGTCAAACGCGGCCTGGCGAAACGCTATCGCAAGGAACGTCGCTTCCGCGCGATGGGGTTGATCGCGGTACTGCTGGGCTTCGCCTTTCTGATCGTGCTGTTGAGCGACATCACGATCAAGGCGCTGCCGGCCTTTCATCAGACCTATCTGAAGCTGGATATCAACCTCGACCCAGAGGTGCTCGGTCTGGCACCCGGCAGGCCGCTGGACGAGAAAGCCATCCTGCACGCGGATTTTCGTTCCGTGGTGCGGCGTTCAATGTACGCACTGTTCCCCGAGGTCAGAAAGCGTCGCGACAAGCGCAAGCTCGCGGCGCTGGTCAGTACCGGCGCGCAGTACCAGGTACGCGACAGGCTGCTACGGGATCATGCGCTGCTCGGACAGACCTTTTCGATGTGGGTACTGGCCGATGATGATGTGGATACCTATCTGAATACCCGCTCCCTGCGCGATCTGAAGCAATCGGAACGGCGCCTGCGCGACAATCAGGTGGCTTGGTTGGAGAGGCTGAAGCAGGAGGGGCGTATTGATCGCCGCTTCAATTGGTTGTTCTTCAGCTCCGCTGACTCGCGTGAACCGGAACTGGCGGGGATTCTCGGCGCGGTTGTCGGTTCCTTCTATACACTGTTGGTAACCATTGGCCTGGCGTTTCCGTTGTCGTTGGCGGCGGCGGTCTATCTGGAGGAGTTCGCACCGAGGAACCGCTGGGTCGACTTCATCGAGGTCAACATCAACAACCTGGCGGCGGTGCCGTCCATCGTTTTCGGCCTGTTGGGCCTGGCGGTGTTCATCAACTTCTTCGGCGTGCCGCGGTCGTCGCCGCTGGTCGGCGGCATGGTGCTGGCGTTGATGACCCTGCCTACCATCATCATCGCCGCGCGCGCCGCGTTGAAGGCGGTGCCGCCGTCGATCCGCGAAGCCGCCCTCGGTCTCGGCGCGTCGCATACCCAGATGGTCTTTCATCATGTCGTGCCGTTGGCGATGCCCGGGGTGCTGACCGGCACCATCATCGGCATGGCCCAGGCACTGGGCGAGACCGCGCCGTTGCTGATGATCGGCATGGTGGCGTTCATCGTCGACATCCCGCAAGGCTTTACCGATTCGGCCACCGTGCTGCCGGTACAGATCTACCTGTGGGCGGACAGCCCCGAGCGTGCCTTCGTTGCCAAGACCTCGGCCGCGATCCTGGTGTTATTGGGTTTCCTGGTGCTGATGAACGGCATCGCGATCCTGTTGAGAAAACGATTCGAAAGAAAATGGTGAGAGCAATGATGATGAGCGAACAGCCGACAACCGCCGCGACACGGGTTCGCGTGCCGGAAGACGACGATGACGCCATCCTGTCCGTCGGCGCAACGTCGCAAGGCGGCGCGGTGGAACCTGAAAACGGCTATACCACGGTGGGCGAGCCATTTGTCGACCAGCCGAAGATGCAGACCCGCGATGTCAATGTCTTCTACGCCGACAAACAGGCGATCTTCGATGTCAACCTGGACTTCGCGGCGAACGAGGTGCTGGCGCTGATCGGCCCGTCCGGCTGCGGTAAATCCACCTACCTGCGATGTCTGAATCGCATGAACGATACCATCCCGATCTGCCGTGTCGCCGGCGAGCTGTTGCTCGACGATGAAGACATCTATGCCAAAAGCATGGACCCGGTATTGCTGCGCGCGCGCGTCGGCATGGTCTTCCAGAAGCCCAACCCCTTCCCGAAATCGGTCTACGACAACGTCGCCTACGGCCCGCGCCTGCACGGCCTGGCGGCAAACAAGAGCGAACTCGACGAGATCGTCGAGACCAGCCTGAAGCGCGCCGGCCTGTGGAACGAGGTCAAGGATCGACTCGCCGAACCCGGCACCGGCCTGTCCGGCGGCCAGCAGCAACGCCTGTGCATCGCGCGCACCATCGCGGTGAACCCCGAGGTCATCCTGATGGACGAACCGGCCTCGGCGCTCGACCCCATCGCCACGGCGGTGATCGAGGAACTCATCGACGAACTGCGGCAGAAATACACCATCGCGATCGTCACCCACTCCATGCAACAGGCCGCGCGCGTGTCACAGCGCACCGCCTACTTCCACCTCGGCAAGCTGATCGAGGTGGGGGATACCGATAGGGTATTCACCAATCCACGCCATCAATTGACGGAGAACTACATCACCGGGCGGATTGGATAGGGGGTCATCGAGCGTTATTCAATCGCCCGCGCTATTGCCTCGGGTTCGAACGCGACCACATCCTTGTCACGGATCTTGTCCGGGAGGCCGCCTTGAGTGTCTGGAATCCGAGCAGGGACAACCTTTTTATGATGGCTTTTCGCGAATTGGATCTCGTAGTCGACACCGTTGCTATTATGGGTATCATTCCCAACCAGGACAAGAATCGTGGATGCACCGCGAATCTTGGGTCCAAGGTGATTCTTTATGGCCTTGTTTCCACCCTGTCTGACATCCTCTGATTCGCCAGTAATAGTAATATCGTCTCCCAGCCGTCCGTCTTTGACCAATTCTTCAATGCGCTCCTTCCAAGGTTTATCTTCGTACTTGTAACTAATGAATACGGACCTCATGGTTCCTCCAAAGTAAAATAAAGACGATGGATATATTCCACCGATGGCCTTGTTTTCACGGGCATTTCACCTATATTGGGTCTTTCGTTCATATTTCAAGGTTGAAAAGTGTTCCAAACGTTTTTTCTCTCTGGAGCTGGTGATGTGACGAATACTGATATACTCGCCTGAGGGATGTAAAATAATCTGACACTCGTTCCCACGGAAGCCCGGAACCTGCTATCGATTTACTCCATCACGAAGAGGCCGACGCGCTCTCCTTATCGATCGGCTCACCGGTGACGACAACCCGCGAGGAAGGCAGCAGGAACCCAAAGGTACTCCCTTCCCCTATCTCGCTGCTGATCTCCAGCCGGCTGCCGTGGGCTTCCAGGATGTGCTTGCACAGTGCCAGACCCAGGCCGGTGCCCTTGCTTCCGGGTTGTTTTTCGCCGCGATAGAAGCGTTCGGTCAGGCGCGGGATCTGGTTCGCGGGGATGCCTGGGCCCTGGTCCTCGATGGTGAAGCGCGCGCCCTTGTCGGTGCGGTACCAACTGATATGGATGGGTGTGCCGGGCGGGGTGTGGCGCACGGCGTTGGTCAGCAAGTTGCCGAACAGCATGCGCATCTGTCCGGCGTTGGCGGTGACGGCGAGTTGCTCGTCGATGTCGGCGCTGATGGGGTGTGCGTCCTGGTCCAGTCTGAGGGTGTCGGCGATGAGTTCGTCGAGCAGGGCGGCGATGTCGATAAGCTCGCCGTCGCTGGGCTGGGTGCTATTTTCTTCGGCGCGGGCGAGGGCGAGCATGTCCTCGATCAGCCGGTTCATGCGTTGCGCCTGCTGGTACATCTGTTCGAAGGGTGGTTGGAAGTCCTCCGGCAGTTCTTCCCGGCGTGTCTCGATGGCTTCGAGGTAGCCCTGGATGATGGCCAGCGGGGTCTTCAGTTCATGCGAGGCGTTGGCGATGAAGTCCTTGCGCAGGCTGTCCAGACGGAGCTGTTCGCTGATGTCGCGCGCGATCAGCAGGGACTCCTGGTCGCCGAACTTGACCCGCTTGACGCTCAGCGTGCGGTGTGGGTCGATCGGCGAGGGGATGTCGATGGTGTGGCGTTCCGATGCGTTGAGCAGTTCGACGAAGCGCGGCGTGCGAATCAGCTGATCGATGCGCTTGCCGGTATCGCGTCGTGGATCCAGGCCGAGATCGTCGACGGCGGGTTGGTTGACCCATTCGACCTCGTCGCGGCGGTTGAGCAGGACGGTGGCGTCGGGTATCGCCTCGGTCGATCGGCGGAAGCGTTTGATGATGTTGCGCAGGCGTTTCTTGCGCTTCTTGTTGCTTCTCTGTAGCTCGTAGATGCGGTTGAACACCGGTTGCCAGTAGCTGTCGGTGTTTGGCATGTTCTTCAGTTTCGGATTGGCCAGCCAGCGATCCAGCGCGATCAGGTAGTGCAGGTTCCACAGCAGGAAGGCGAGCAGGCCGATGGATGCGCCGAGCCGCGGGTAACCCAACAGCCAACCGGGCAACGCGCCGACGCCGATGGCGAGCAGGGTATATCGAATGAGCCGCGACCAGGTGAGCTGTTGCATCCCGGTGTTCAGGCATCGCCAAAGCGATAGCCGGCGCCGCGCACGGTGTGTATCAGTTTGTCCTGGCCACCGGGCTTGAGCGCCTTGCGCAGGCGCAGGATGTGCACGTCCACGGTGCGTTCCTCGATATAGACGTTACCTCCCCAAACCCGGTCCAGCAGTTGTTCGCGGGAGTAGACGCGGTTCTTGTGGCCGAGGAAGAATTGCAGCAGTTTGTATTCCGTCGGGCCGAGTTCGATCGGCTGTTCGCCGCAACTGACCTTGTGCTGTTGTGGGTCGAGGCGCAGCGGGCCGTGTTCCAGCACGCCATTGTTGTCGTCGGCGCCGGCGCGCCGCAGCAGGGCGCGGATGCGTGCTTTCAGTTCCGCGGTGGAGAAGGGCTTCGGCAGGAAGTCGTCGGCGCCGCTGTCGAGGCCGCGTATGCGGTCGTGTTCCTCGCCGCGCGCGGTCAGCATGATGACCGGCAGTTGCTTGAAGCGCTCGTGCTTACGCAGGTCACTCAGGAAGTCGATGCCGCTGATCTCGGGCATCATCCAGTCCAGCAGCACCAGGTCGGCTGGCTGGTCGTGGAGGATTCGCCTTGCCTCGCGCGGATCGCTGGCGGTGCTGATACGGTATTCGCCACGCAGGGCGAATTCGAGCATGCCGCGCAGATCGGCTTCGTCGTCGACGATCAGGATTCGCGGTTTCATCGGCGCTGGCTATCTGGCGGCGTTTTCCAGGTTCTCGATGCTGGTATGGCGGATGTCCTTGCCCTTTACCAGGAAGATGACATATTCGCAAATGTTCTTTGCGTGGTCGCCGATGCGTTCCAGCGCGCGCACCGACCAGAGCACGTCGAAGATCTGCGAGAAGTTGCGCGGGTCTTCCATGACGAAGGTGGCGGTCTGGCGCATCAGGCCGCTGTAGATGTCGTCGAGCTTTGCGTCGCGCTTGACGGTTTCGACCGCAGTTTCGGTGTCGAGTCGGGCGAAGGCGTCCAGGGCGTCGTGCAGCTGGCGCGCGGCGAGTTCGCCCATCTGCTGGACGGTGGCCAGCAGACTGTTCTCTATGGAGGCGCGGTCGTTGCCGTGGATGGTGATATGCGCGACCTTCTCGGCTTCGTCGCCGATGCGTTCCAGGTCGGTGATGGTCTTGATGACGGCGATGATCATGCGCAGGTCGCTGGCCGCCGGTTGACGCTTGGCCAGGATGCGGGTGCATTCCTCGTCGATCTGGACCTCCAGGCGGTTGACCTGGTGGTCGCGGCGGATCACGTTGTCGGCGGTTTCCGTGTCCCGGGAAAGGAAGGCGTCGACGGCGTGGTTGACCTGCTCTTCGACCAGTCCGCCCATCGCCATGACATTGCTGCGCAGGTCTTCCAGCTCTTCGTTGAAGACGTGCGAGATGTGCTTGCCGAGTCTGTTGTCGTCCATTGTGCGCCCCGAATGCTTTGGTTGTCTCCGCGACAGGATAACGGCCTTGTGTGACAGCGCGATGACAGGCGTGCGTTAGCTGGCGTGCGTTTTCGAAAAATCCAGCATGCGCTGGATGGGCGTGACGGCCTTCCGGCGGACGGCTTCGTCGATGTGGATCTCGTTGCCGCCGCTCAGCAATACCTGCTCCAGGTTCTGCAAGGCGTTCATCGCCATCCACGGGCAATGCGCGCAACTCTCGCAGGTGGCGCCTTCGCCGGCAGTCGGCGCGGCGATGAGTTTCTTGTCCGGCGCGAGCTGCTTCATCTTCCAGAAGATGCCTTCGTCGGTGGCGACGATGAATTCGGGGTTGTCCATGCTCGCCACCGCGTTGATCAGCGCGGTGGTGGAGCCGATGACATCGGCCTGTTCGACGATCTCGTCGGGGGATTCGGGGTGCACCAGCACGGCGGCATCCGGATGCAGGCGCCGCAGCCGTTCCAGCGCGACCGATTTGAACTCCTCGTGCACCACGCAGGCGCCCTGCCACAACAGAATGTCGACGCCGGTGACCTGCTGGATATAGTGGCCGAGGTGTTTGTCCGGCGCCCACAGCACTTTCTTGCCCTGTTCGTGCAGGTGCTTGACGATCGGCAGGGCGATGCTGGAGGTGACCATCCAGTCGGCGCGGGCCTTGACCTCGGCGCTGGTGTTGGCGTAGACCACGACGGCGTGATCCGGGTGGGCGTCACAGAAGGCGCCGAAGGCGTCGGCCGGACAGCCTTCGTCGAGCGAGCAGGTGGCCTTCAGGTCGGGCATCAGCACGCGC
>JALULB010000058.1:7022-13743 GCA_027041035.1 Sedimenticola sp.
TTGCGGTTTCACCCATGAAGCGCACGCCGCAGACGACCAGGGTTTCGGCATCGGTCTCGCTGCCGAAGCGCGCCATCTCCAGCGAATCGGCGACGCAGCCGCCGGTTTCCTCGGCCAGTGCCTGCAGGTCGCCATCGACATAGTAATGGGAGACGAGCAGGGCGTTGCGTTCCTTCAGCAGGGTTTTGATACGTGCTTTCAGCGCGGCCTTTTCAGTCGCGTCGAGATCCGGCCACACCGGGTGTCTGGGTACGCTGATCCGGGGGATGCGCATCGACTGGGTTTCGTTGTTCATGTGTTGTCTTCCGCTAGCGGCGGTCGCTCATTGGACCGCCACGGGTTTGTTGTCAGGCGGTTTCTCCGGCGGCTTCGGGCGTGGCGGCGGGCTGTTCCACCGCCGGGCGCGCCGGGCCGGCGGGCCTTGTACCGGACGGGTTGGTGAACTTGTCGTTCAGCGTCTGGACGAATTGGTCGGTCTGTGTCAGCACCTTCGCCAGGCGGCCACGCGTGATCGGACCGGCGCCGAGCGGACGGGTCGCGAAGATGCTTCTCCACGGCCGGGTGTTACGCTGGAAGGCGCGCGAGATACGGCCCTTGATGCCGAGCGTCTTTTCAGCCTTCGCCACCTGCTTGCGCAAGGATTTGGCCGCGATCCAACGGGCCAGGAAATGCACCACGAGGAGCAGCGCGAGCAACCCGGTGGTGGTGGCATAGAGACGTGCCGGCGAGCTTGTCAGGCTGTCCAGCCAGGGGGGCTGAAAGTGGCTCCCTTGCCACCACCCCTGGGTGATGCTCAGGCCGAGGAAGCCTGCGGCCAACGCGCCGTACAGCACCGCGTCGATGATCAGGGTGCGCTTGCGCCACTGACCGATCAGGGTTCGCAGCGCCGGGATGGCCTTCTCCTGGATGTCCTTGGCGGTTTTCTCCAGCGCGCCGACGATGCGGTAGGCGCGTTCGATCTCCACCTGCTCCATGCGGTCGTGTATCTCCGACAGGTCGGTATCGCGCTTGCGTTCGAAACGTTGACGCAGCGATTCGTCCTCGATCGGCACGGCGGCCTCGGCGTTGTACACGGTATAGAACCGCCCGGCGGTCAGGCCACGATCACCCAGCGCACGCTGCCAGGCGGCGACCACGTCCTCGGGGTTGTCCTCCTGGGCGGTGGTGTCCATCTGGTTCAGGATGTACATGAACTTGCCGGCATCGGCGCGCGTGATGGTGTCGCTGACGAGGTGTTTCAGCGTGTCCTGCATCGCCCCCGGTTCCGGGTGACGGGCGTCGAACAACACCAGCACCAGGTCGGACAGATCGATGATGCGATCGGTGATACGCAGGGTCGCGGTGCGCTGGTCGTCGGCATCGAAGCCGGGCGAGTCGATCAGGATCTTGCCGCGCAGGCGCTCGCTCGGGCAGGTCTTCAGTTGCAGGTAGGCGTCGAGCCGTTCACCTTCGCCCTCGTCGGCGGATTCGATCTCCTCGCTCATCTGATAGAAGGGGAAACGCGGATCGGAATCCAGGGCGATGCCGGGCAGGGTGCGTGGGCTCTCTTCCGGGCTGAAGCAGATCACGGTGAACTTGTCGTCGACCGCCTGGTTGCCACTGCGTTGCAGCTTGCAGCCAAGATAGCTGTTGATGAAGCTGGATTTTCCCGCCGAGAAAGTACCCAGCACCGAGATCAACGGCCACCACGGAATCTGGGTGGCGTAGGACTCCTCCTTGGCGAGCAGGCCAAGGCGTCGCGCCACCTTGTCCAGCATGCGGAAGCTTTTCACCGATTCCAGCAGCACCGGGTTTTCCTGTTGAAGGTGGTTCTCGAGTTGCCTGAGACGGTTGTCGGTCTGGGTCGCGCTGGTGGTCATAGGGTGTGTGTTCCGTTCTGGTTATTGGCGATGCGGACGGGATGGCCCGTGGGTTGGCGTAATCTTACTCTAGATAGGCGGCCGAGTTGAACACTTTTCCGCCCTGTCGATGGCGCGTCCAGAGTGGCGTTTCGATGCCGCAAAAGAATAAGTAATTGGGTAATTAATATAATACTAAATATTTGATATTTATAGCTATATTAGGGGATTGCCTTATTGCGTGGAGAACGGCTTGAGTGGTACTGTAGCGCTGTCGCCGCCGTGTCTTTTCGGTGGCTGTTTTCAACAAGAATTTTAGGGGGATGTCGTTATGGCGGATCTTTTTTCACCGGAGTGGATGACGGGTTTCATGGAGAAATGGAACGCTGAACCGGAGCTGTCCGGTGCGCTGGCCGAGATTGGTTTCAATAGTATCATTGGTTATGGTTTCCCCGATGACGATCAGCCGCGTGGCGTGCTGACGGTCGAGAATGGAAAGGCCGTTGCCGCGGGCCCGTACGATGGCCAGGAGCTGAACTGGGATATCCGCGCCTCCGAGGCTCAGTGGAACAAGTGGATCAGCAAGCCGCCCGGCATGATGGGCCTGGGTACCGCGTTTGCCTCCGGCAAGATGAAGTTCAACGTGGGCGATTATGGTGGCATGCTGAAGGACCCGCGCATGGCAAAACCCTTCATCAAAAGTTTCAGCGTCATGGCGACTGTCTGACGTGTCTTCCCTGGCCCCGGACTTACCCCTGGGGCTTGTTTTTTGCGCAAGGCCCGTCGTGGCGTTATCTGCCACCTGGCGGGCATTGGGCTCTTCATCTGAATCAGAGAGAAATGGAGTGGTCCGGCCCGGGGGGCGGGTTCACGGTCTGTTCAGGTTCGTTTTCTCACTCGCAGAGACAGTGTGAAGCAGGCAGGTATTGTAATGATAATTAAAGCAATGCGCACGATACTCGTGGCATCTCTGGTGGTGCTCTCATCTCCGACGGTCGGCAGCGCGGAACCCAACGTGTACGTCGTCGAGCAGGCCAAGTCCGCGCAGACCATTCGCGTCGGTGGTACGGTCATTCCGTACAAAGAGGTCACCTTTTCGGCGCAGATACCGGGGCGCGTGAAGGAGATCGCCGGCATCGAGGGCGACAGGTTTCCGAAGGGCACGCTGCTGGTTGCGATGGACGACTCTCAACTCGTCGCCAAGCGGAACGCCGCGATAGCCCAGTTGCGTAGCGCCGAGGCACAGTTGCGCAATGCCAGCGTGCAGTACACGCGGGAGATCTATGCGCCGCGCTCGAAGAAGGCGCCGGGTGGCATGGGGATGCCGAATCTGTTCGACCAGATGTTCTCTAAGCCCATGGGCGATTTCATGGGCGAGACCGATCCGCAGGCCGAGCGCTCCGCCGACCTGTATTCATCACGGATCGCGATAGACACCGCGCGCAACTCCATCCTGCAGGCGCAGGCACAGATTCAGGCGATCGACGCAAAGCTGCGCGATGCCAAGAGCATCGCGCCGTTCGATGGCATCATATTGAAAAAATTCGTCGAGGTCGGCGATACCGTTCAGCCCGGCCAGCCCCTGATTACGTTCGCCGATGTCGAATACCTGCAGGTCGAGGTCGACGTGCCCGCGCGTCTGCGCACCGCGTTGCGCGATGGCCAGATGCTGAAGGCCGAACTGGGCGCCGGCGGCAAGATCGTGCCGGTACGCGTGGCCCAGGTTTTTCCGATGGCCGATGCGAAGCGGCACACCGTGAAGGTCAAGTTCGATCTGCCGCAAGGGGTGTCCTCTCCGGGTGAATACGTCCGCGTGTTGATTCCGGACACGACTTCGGGCAGCTCCGTGCCGGTGGTGCCGGAGACCGCGGTTCACTACAACGGCAGCCTGCCGGGGATCTATGTATTAGGGCCGGATGGAAAGCCGAGTCTGCGCATGGTGCGCGTGGGCCAGGATCTGGGCAATGGCTTCATCTCGATACTCTCGGGCATCAAGCCCGGTGACAGAGTGCTGGTCGAGAATACCCGTGGCCGGTCGGCGTCACGGAACTGGTCGGAAGAACGTTAGCGCGTTTGCATCAAGCGAGGCATCCGCCACCAGCGCGGATGCGCGTTGCGCCTAGGAGGCTGTCGGGTTATGGGGGATCGTAGCGAGGAGGTGGGAGAGCGAGGCCAAATGTTCCCGTTTTTGAGGCGCATAGTGGGCCTATGTAACGAAAAAACGGGGATATTTGGGCCGCTCTCCCATCTTCGCAGTAGATTCATCCATAATCCGACAGCCTCCCAGGGGCGCTTGCCAGTGCGAAAGCGGGGGTTTCGCTTGCTGTTGCCGCGCGACTGCCCTCTCAGTGGTTCAGGCCCGTCGCGACGATTCGCGGCGGGTGTCCAATGATCAACCAATAAATACAAGTACTTGCTATGAATGAGCAGAATACTCCCAACGAATCCGCGTTACCCGATGATGTCGATCTGGGGTTCGCGGGACGCACGGCGCAATCCTTTATCGAATCACCTCTGTCGGTACTGCTGTTCATGGCCGTGCTGTTCATGGGCACCATCGGGCTGGTACTGACACCGCGCGAGGAAGATCCGCAGATCTCGGTGCCGATGGTGGACATCTTCGTCCAGTACACCGGTGCGTCCGCCGACCAGGTCGCGACGCAGGCCATCGAGCCACTCGAACGCATCATGAGCGAAGTGGCCGGCGTCAAGCATGTCTACTCCGCCTCGATGCGCGGGCGCGGCATGGTGACCGTCGAGTTCCATGTCGGCGAGCAGATGGGTCCATCGCTGGTCAAGGTGAACGACAAGCTGGATTCCAACATGGACAAGATCCCGCCGGGAGTCGGCATGCCGCTGGTCAAGGCGAAGGGGATCGACGATGTCTCCATCGTCAACCTGACGATCTGGTCGAAGGATCTGGACAAGGACGGCCGTCCGGATGTCGACGACGGACAGTTGCGCATGTTGGCGCTGGATCTGCAACAGAAGATCAAGGAGATACCGGATACCGGCTCCAGCTTCATCGTGGGTGGACGCCGTGAGCAGTTGAAGATCGAGGTCTTTCCGGAACGTCTCGCGGGCTATCACATCAGCCTCGATCAGGTGGCTCAGGCGATCAAGGGCGCGAACAGCGAGCAGGCGGCCGGCAACGTCGAGTCGGGTGGTCAGCGGATGACGGTCGTAACCGGTGCTTTCTTGAATTCGGTCGAATCGATCCAGCGACTGGTGGTGGGTAACTTCAACGGTGGACCGGTCTATCTGCGCGATGTGGCCAAGGTGTCCCTGGGACCCGAGGATGCCACCCAGCTGGTTGCCTACTATTCCGGCGCGGCGGCCGAAGGTCAGTACCGCGCGGATGGCGAACCGGCGGTGACCATCGCGGTCGCGAAGAAGAAGGGCAGTAACGGTATCGAAGTGGCCGAGAAGGTCATCGACAAGGTCGAAGAACTCGAGGGTGTGCTGATTCCGGACAATGTGGCGGTCAGCGTGACGCGAGACTATGGCGAAACCGCGAAGGAGAAGGTCGATGAGCTGATCTTCAAGATCTTCTTCGAGAGTGTGTTGGTCGCGCTGCTGGTGTTCTGGGCGTTTCGCGCTGTCAAGCCGGCGACGGTCGTCGTGCTGGTCGTGCCCGCAGTGCTGTTGTTCACGATCTTCATGGCGATGGTGTTGGGTTTTACGATCAACCGAGTGAGTCTGTTTGCGTTGATCTTCTCGGTCGGCATCCTGGTGGATGACGCGATCGTGGTCGTGGAGAACATCTATCGGCGCTGGCTGGAAGCAGGCAAGCGCGATATCGCCACGGCGGTCGACGCGGTACGCGAGGTCGGTAACCCGACGATACTCGCGACTTTTACGGTCATCGCGGCGCTGCTGCCGATGGGCTTCGTGCGTGGCATGATGGGACCGTACATGTTTCCGATCCCGGCCCTGGGTTCGGTCGCGATGCTGTTCTCGCTGTTCGCGGCCTTTGTGTTTACGCCTTGGCTCGCGTATTCAAAGCTGCTGCAACCTTCGATGAAATATCTGAAGAAGGCCGAGGTACATGAGCACAAGGAGTCGGAGAGGCTGGGGCGTCTGTTCCACCGTATTCTGACTCCGATGATCGAGAGTCCGTTCAAGCGCCGCACCTTCAAGCTGCTGATGTGGGGTATTTTCCTGTTCTGTTGCACCTTCTTCTACTTTAAGTGGGTGCAGGTGAAGATGCTGCCGTTGGATAACAAGCCCGAGTTCTCGGTCGTGGTGAATATGCCGGAAGGGACCGCGTTGCCGGTCACCGCGAACATGGCGCACGTCATCGCCGACAGGTTGCGCCAGATTCCCGAGGTGACGGCGGTTCAGATCTATGCCGGTACCGCGCGACCGTTCGACTTCAACGGCATGGTCAGGCATTACTATCTACGCCATGATCCCTGGCAGGGAGAGGTGCAGGTTCAGCTGACCAACAAGACCGAGCGTGACCGGACCAGTCATCAGATCGCCATCGAGGCGCGAAAGCTGGTGAAGGAGCTGACCGCCGGGAGTGGCGCGCGTTTCCAGATCGTCGAAATGCCGCCCGGACCGCCGGTATTGTCGGATGTGGTCGCCGAGGTCTACGGGCCGTCGGCGGACACGCGTCGAAAGGTTGCCGGGGATCTCACCCGGATATTCGAGAAGGCGCCGAGCCTGGTGGATGTCGATAACCTGATGCGCAGGCCGTATGAATACTGGCGCTTCCATATCGATACCGAAAAGGCCTTGCGCCAGGGTATCTCGGTTGCCGCGATCAACCGCAATCTGGCGATGCCGGATGAAAACATGCACTTCCCAGCGCTGAACGTGGCGCCCTACGAAAAAAGCTGGGACGATGTGCGCTGCGTGCTGATGCAGGGCGGGCTGCA
>JALULB010000058.1:13753-14752 GCA_027041035.1 Sedimenticola sp.
GTGATATCAAGCGGAAGCAGGCGGTTCAGGAGCCGATCCAGATCGTCTTGCAGATCCCGTTCGCCGAGCGCTCGCAGGTAGGTCGTCTGAAAGACCTGCCGATTCAATCCATGTCGGGTAACACGGTGCCGCTGGGCGAGTTGGGCTACTTCGAGAAGGTGCTGGAAGATCCCATCGTCTACCACAAGGATCTACGCGGTATCGAGTATGTGATCGCCGGTGTCGGCGGCAAGTACCCGGCGCCTATCTACGGCATGCTTCAGGTCGGGGATATTCTCGAGGAAGAGGGCTACAAGGCGCCCGACGGCGTTGAGTTGGAAGGCACCTGGATCGGGCCACCGGAAACCGATGCGCACAGCGCCTTCGAGTGGGGTGGCGCCTGGACGGTGACCTACGAGACCTTCCGTGACATGGGTATCGCGTTCTGCCTGGCGCTGGTGGGGATCTATATCCTGGTGGTCTGGGAGTTTGGTAACTTTCGCGTGCCGGCGTTGATCATGGCGCCGATCCCGTTGACGTTGCTCGGCATCATCCCGGGTCATGCGCTGTTCGGCGCCGCGTTCACCGCGACGTCGATGATCGGTTGGATCGCGCTGGCCGGTATCATCGTGCGTAACTCCATCCTGTTGGTGGATTTCTCCGTGCATGAGATCGCCAAGGGCGTGCCCGCCCATGAAGCGGTGATCAACTCATGCAAGGCGCGTACCCGGCCGATTCTGATTACCGCGGCGGCCCTGATGGCGGGTTCCATCGTCATCATGCCGGACCCGATCTTCAAGGGCATGGGTATCTCCTTGCTGTTCGGTGTGTTCGTATCGACCATCCTGACATTGGTGGTTATTCCGTTGGGCTGCATTCAGGCGAATAAATCGATGTGCGAGATCGCCTGCGCGCGCGTGCCCAATGCGACGCTTGCCGAGACCGGCAGCGCGCCGGCGGTGGCCACCGCGCGGGTCAAGAAGGGCGGTGGCTTCTTCAGCAAGATCATTGGCCTGATCT
>JALULB010000059.1 GCA_027041035.1 Sedimenticola sp.
AACGCCGCGACCTGCTGGTGCGCATCGCCGACATCCAGGCGTTCGCCGACCTTCACTGGCAGCCGCTGGCCAGCCAGATCGACGCGCTGGAGAGCGAACGCCGCGAACTGGAGGCGTCATCGGACAAGCTCAAAACCCTCACCGAAAGACTCACCCGCCTCGAAGAGGCGATCCGCGACAATGAAAGCCTGCGCGACGGGCTGACCCGCCGACTGGCGCGGAACGAAGAGAAACACCGACAGGCCGAGGCGCAACTGTCGGAATGCCACGGGGAACTGGCCGGACTCGACGCCGCCGAACGCGAGGCACGCTTCGCCGAACTCGACGCCTTGCGCGACGAAGCGCTCGGCGAACACCGCCTGACGGTGGAGTCCTGCGACAACCGCGAGAAAGACATGCGCGACTGGCTGCAACGCCACATCGACGCGGTCGACCGCAAGCTGCGTGATCTTCAGGCCAGAATCATCAAGGCGATGCAGGACTACCGCCGCGACTACCCGCTGGAGACCGACGAGGTCGACGCCGCGATCGAAGCCGCCGACGCCTACCGCGAGATGCTCGACGAACTGCAACGCGATGGCCTGCCCGCCTTCGAGGCGCGCTTCAAGCAACTGCTGAACGAGAACACCATCCGCGAGGTCGCCAACTTCCAGTCGCAACTGGCGCGCGAACGCCAGACCATCACCGAGCGCATCGAGCGCATCAACGCCTCGCTGACCCAGATCGACTACAACGAAGGCCGCTATATCCGCCTCGAAGCGCAGGCCAACAGCGATGCCGACATCCGCGACTTCCAGCACGACCTGCGCAGTTGCACCGAGGGCAGCCTGACCGGCTCCGAGGATGAACAATACTCCGAGAACAAATTTCTTCAGGTGAAAGGCATCATCGAACGCTTTCGCGGCCGCGAGGGCAGCAGCGATCTCGACCGCAACTGGACGCGCAAGGTCACCGACGTGCGCAACTGGTTCGTGTTCTCCGCCTCCGAGCGCTGGCGCGAGGACGACCGCGAATACGAGCACTACACCAGCTCCGGCGGTAAATCCGGCGGCCAGAAGGAGAAGCTGGCCTACACCGTGCTGGCCGCCAGCCTGGCCTACCAGTTCGACCTGAAATGGGGCGAACACCACTCGCGCAGCTTCCGCTTCGTCGTCATCGACGAAGCCTTCGGACGCGGTTCCGACGAATCCGCGCGCTTCGCGCTGGAGCTGTTCCAGAAACTGCAATTGCAACTGCTGATCGTCACGCCGCTGCAAAAAATCCACATCATCGAACCCTATGTCGCCAGCGTCGGCTTCGTGCACAACGAGCAGGGGCGTGAATCGCTGTTGCGCAACCTCAGCATCGAGACCTACCGCGCCGAGCGCGAGGCCCGCCAGACCGCCCTTTCCTGATGGCCGAGTGGGGCGACCATCACAGCGTCATGGCAAAGCTGCAACGCCTGTGGAGCAGCGGCCGCTTGCTGGCCGCCCGCCTGGACCCCGACGACGACCTGTTCCCGCTGCGCATCCCGCTGAGGACACCCAGCGCTCGCGAACTCAGCATGCATTTCGACAAGGCCCGCGCGTGGATCGCCACGCTGCGCCAGGCCAGTGGAAAGCACGGCTACGAACTGGAATGGAAGACCATCAACCATCGCCTCCACGGCGCCAACCAACTGCCGCGCGCGGCATTGATCGAAACCCCGGAGCTGGCGCTGCACATCCTGCGCAAACGGGCCGACGCGCGGCGTTTCGACGATATCAGCCACGCGCTGCTGGAACGCTTCCCGGAGCTGCGCGAGTGGCTGCGACGCAAACCGCTGAAGGCGCTGGAACAGGGCGACGACTGGCCGCGCCTGCTGGCGATCCTCGACTGGCTGCGGCGACATCCGCGCCCCGGCGTCTACCCGCGCCAGATCGACCTGCCGGGTGTGCATACCAAGTTCATCGAGGCACGCAAGGGCTTGCTGAGCGAGCTGCTGGATCACATACTGCCCGGCGACGCGATCGACACCAGCGCCAGCGGCGCGCGCGGTTTCGAACGCCGCTACGGCTTTCTCGCCAAACCCACGCTGATCCGCTTTCGCCTGCTCGACACCAGCCAGTTCATCCACGGACTCGGTGACCTGAGCATCCCGCTGGCCGACTTCCGCCGCCTCGCCCCACCGGCCCGGCATGTCTTCATCACCGAGAACGACATCAACGGCCTGGCCTTTCCGATGCGCGCCGACAGCCTGGTGATCTTCGGACTCGGTTACGGGCTGGAAGCGTTGAAGGGCATCCCATGGCTGGCCGGACGCCAGATCCACTACTGGGGCGACATCGACACCCACGGCTTCGCGATGCTCGACCAACTGCGCGGCTACCACCCACACGCCCGGTCACTGCTGATGGATGAAGCCACGTTACTGAAACATCGCGCGCTATGGGGGCGCGAGAACCGCCCCACCCGGCGCGAACTTAATCACCTGAGCCGCGCGGAGCAGCATCTCTACGACGCATTGCGCGAAAACCGCCACCAGGAAAACCTGCGCCTGGAGCAGGAGCGCATCGGCTATGACTGGCTGGAAACCGCATTGCGACAATCGTCCGGATGACGGACCAGAAAAACACTCAATGCCCGCAGCCGGGTATGGATAATCAGGCCGGCGCGGCCATCCCGGATGCGCTGGCCTTCAGTTTCCAGCTGTTCGTGGCATTCGGCATCGATGTTCAGGCCGCGTGGCACGGATTGCAGCACTGACGCGCCACGCATATTGCAGGTACGGTTTGCAGCTGAGCGTGCCGACCGCTTATATCATGCAAGTGCTGGCCGGACTTGCGAAACGCGCTGGCTCAGTCGTTCCTGGTTTCGCGCCGCAACTGACGGATCAGATCGAGTTTCAGACCGGTGATCTCGACGATCTCTTCGTCGGAGAGCCTAGGCAGCAGCTTGCGGGCCACCGTGAGTTTTTCTTCGAAATGGCCCTCCTGACGGCCTTCCTGACGGCCTTCCTGACGGCCCTTCTCAAAGCCCTTTTCGATACCTTTCTCGATACCCTTTTCAATACCATCCTCCAGGCCCAGTTCGTAGGACGGCAGTTGGGTCCGGTCGATCTCTTTGAGCATGTCTTCGGCCTCTTTCAGTTGGTCTTTCAGATCGCGGTTGGTGGACAGCACTTCGAGCATGTCGAAGTAGCGCCTGAAGCCCTTTTCGTCGTCTCCGGTCAGTGCCTTGAGCCGCAGGACGATGTGGTTGACCACCTGTTGCGCCGGCTTGTCCTTGAAATCGCACAGGATGGCCATCACGAGGGCGTCCGGGGTGCCCTGGTCGAGCAGGGTCTGGCAGTCCACGTCGCGGATGTTGAACAGAGTATAGCAGTAGCGCCAGTCGGGGTGTGCGATGTGGTCGGCCATGGTCAGGGGTCGCTTCCCCAGGTAGACCAGGTATTGGCGCACGGGTTCCCCGGGCCACTGGAGCTGGATGTCGGTGTAGTAGCGCAGCATGCGCAGGGGCATGCGGGGGTCGTTGTTGTTCTGGAGTTCGATGTGCAGCAGGAAGGGCTCGCCGCTGGTCCGCTGGCGCACGCGGGCGAGGAAGTCGGCGCGGCGGTCTTCGATGCGTTGTTCCTCGGTTTCGAGCAGTTCGAGATGCTCGGGGTCGATGTCGAGATCGAACAGGATGTTGGCGAAGTCGATGGTGATCTGGCGCAGGATGTCTTTGCCGATGATGTCTTTTTTGCCCATGGCGGGGATTATAGCGGCTTGTTGGCTGTGAGACTTGCCGCGCCGTGCGCGGCAAATGGTGTGTATTTGGGCTGGCTACGCGGTGGATGCTGTGGCGGTTCAGGCGGCGCGCGGGCGGGCGAAGAGACTTCGGGCGGTCTGGATGCCGCGTAGGAAACGGATCTGGCGCTTTTCACACAGGCGGATCAGCGAGGCGGGCTGGCCGATGGCACTGCCGAAGGTACGCAGGCGCTTGCCGACGTGCTGGATGAAGTGTTCGGGGTCCATGCCAAGGCGGTCGAGGATGGGTGGATGGTGGTTGGGAATGGCGCCCGCTTTGTCACTGCGGATGGCGCGTCCGCTCCAGTCGAGTAGCTGGAGGTAGTCGTCGAAGGCGAAGGGGATGGCCCAGGCGGTGCTTGCGGTGGCGTCGAAGGGCATCAGGGGTTGTTTGGGTAAGGTCGGTTCGATTTCTGCGGCCTTTTCAGTGATTACAGCGGCATTGGCGCTGTGGGATGCGGCATGGGATGCGATGTTGGATTCGTTGGACCTGGATGCGGCGTTGGACAGGGCCGTGGCAGAGGCATGGCTGTTCGGTGCCATCGCCTCCGGTCCTTTGTGTTCTGCTTCACCATGCGCCGCTTTTTGTTCCTCCCCTGCTGCTTCCCGCAAGGCCCGTATCCGGGCGTGGATGGCGGTGTATTCGGCCTGTTCGGGGGTGTCGGCGATACCGGCACGGATGGGGTTAAGGTCGACATAGGCCATGACGGCCAGCAGCGCGGCTTCGTCGAGCAGGGCCTGGCTCTTGAAGCGCCCTTCCCAGAAGCGACCGGTGACGCCGTCCTCGGCATTGGCCTGGCGGGCGATGTGTTCGTTCAGGGCGCGCATGTACCAGGAGAGGTCATGGAGACGTTGGCGGTAGGTCTCGGCCAGAGCCTCCAGCGGCTTTTTCTCGCTGGCGTCGAGCGCCTCGGGATCCTTCAGGTAGCGCTGAACCAGCAGCGGCCCCTGGAACAGCCGGGTCCAGCGTTCGAGGACTTCTTGTGTATCCCATTCCTCGGCCCGTTCGCGGTCGATGCGCACGACGATGTGGAAGTGGTTGCTCATCACGGCAAAGGCGGCCACATCGATGGCGAAGACGCCTGCCAGTTGTTGGATGTGGTCGGCGATCCAGCCCCGGCGGTGGGAGTAGTCCCGGCCGGTCTGGTGATCCTCGCCGCACAGAAAGGCGCGGCGGACACAGCGGTTGACGCAGTGGTACCAGGGGGTGTCGTCCAAGGAGACGAGGGTGGCGCGGGCTTGGGTCATGGGTGGAGTTTACGAGGGATCGGGAAGGATGTCAAGTAAGTGGGTGTCCTTTATCTCTCCTTCTTTATCTCTCCTTTATCTCCTTATCTCCTGGAGTAAG
>JALULB010000060.1 GCA_027041035.1 Sedimenticola sp.
GCCTGAAGCTCCGCCGCGACGCGGGCCTTCTCGGCCGCCGCGCGCGCTTCCTTCTCCTTGCGTTCCTCGTCCTCGGCGCTCTTCCGCGCGGCTTCCTCGGCCTGCTTCCGGGCCTCGGTCTCCTTGCGACTTTCCTCTTCCTGCTGGCGCCGCGCCTCTTCCGCGGCGCGCCGCGCCGCGGCTTCCTCTTCCACTTTCTTGCGTTGCGCCGCCTGCTCTTCCAGCGCCTTCTTCGCCGCTTCCGCCTCGGCCGTTTTCTCGTCGACCTCGGGAACCGCGCCGCGCTTCACGTAGGTGCGTTTCTTGCGCACCTCGACACTGATGGTCTTCGCGGTGCGCGGGTTCGAGCGCGTGCCGCCACCCGGCAGCTTGATCTCGCTGACCGACTTGCGGCGTAGCGTGACCTTCTTCGGACCGGCGGGCTTCTCTCCGCCAGCACCGGCACCCTTGCCGTGCGCGCCGCGCAGGTGCTTCAGCAGCGCCTGCTTCTCGTCCCCGCTGATCGGGTCACTGGCCGCCGATTTCTCGACGCCCGCCTTCTTCAATTGCAGCAGCAGACCATCGACTGAAGTGCCCACGTCTTCTGCGAGTTGTTTTACCGTTACATCACTCATCGGGACGTTCCTCCAGCCAGTTAATCCTGCTTGTCTTCCGCGAACCAGGGCTCGCGGGCTTTCATGATCAGTACGCCGGCGCGCTCTTCGTCCATGCCTTCTATCTCCATCAACTCGTCGATGGATTGTTCCGCCAGATCCTCCATCGTAACGATACCGGCGGCCGCCATCTGGCGCGCGGTATGTTCGTCCATGCCTTCCATGTTCAGCAGATCGTCGGCCGGCTTGGCCGAGTCGAGCATCTCCTCGGATGCGATCGCCTTGGTCAGCAACACGTCCTTGGCGCGATTGCGCAGCTCTTCGACGATCTCTTCATCGAACTCCTCGATATCCAGCATCTCCTGGCGCGGCACGTAGGCCACCTCGTCGATGCTGGAGAAGCCTTCCTGAATCAGGATCAACGCGACCTCCTCGTCGACACCCAGGTCGTTCATGAACAGCTCGATCATCTCGCGCGCCTCGGCCTCGTTCTTCTCGGCCGCCTGCGATTCATCCATGACATTCAACTCCCAGCCGGTCAACTGGCTGGCGAGCCGCACGTTCTGGCCGCCGCGGCCGATCGCCTGCGACAGATTGTCGGTGGCAACGGCGATGTCCATCGCGTGCTTGTCCTCGTCGACGACGATGGAGACCACGTCGGCCGGCGCCATCGCATTGATGACGAAGCGCGCCGGATCCTCGTTCCACGGGATGATGTCGACACGCTCGCCGGCCAGTTCGTTGGACACCGCCTGAACGCGGGAGCCGCGCATGCCGACACAGGCGCCGACCGGGTCGATGCGCGAGTCCTCGGTGTACACCGCGATCTTCGCGCGCTGGCCGGGGTCGCGCGCCGCGCCGAGGATGTCGATCAGGCCTTCGCCGACCTCCGGCACCTCCAGCTTGAACAACTCGACGATCAGCTCGGGCCGGGTGCGGCTGACGAACAACTGCGGGCCGCGGTTCTCCGGGCGGATATCGAACAGCAGGCCGCGAATGCGGTCGCCGACGCGCACCGGCTCGCGCGGAATCATCTCCTCGCGGGGGATCAAGGCCTCGGCGTTGGCGCCGAGATCGAGGATCACGTTACCGCGATCGACACGCTTCACGACACCGGTCAGCAGCTCGCCGACGCGATCCTTGTAGGCTTCGGCGACCTTCGCCCGCTCGGCCTCGCGCACCTTCTGCACGATGACCTGTTTCGCGGTCTGCGCGGCGATGCGACCGAACGCGATGGAATCGATCGGCTCTTCGAGGAAACCGCCGACCTCCAGATCCTCGTCCAGGGCCTTGGCGGCCTCGTAGGTGATCTCGGCAACCGGGTTTTCCAGGATCTCGCCCTCGGGCACGTCGATGACCTCCCAGCGACGGAAGGTGTCGTAGTCACCGGTTTCGCGATCGATCTGCACGCGCACGCTGATATCGCCGCCATGTTTCTTGCGCGTGGCCGATGCCAGCGCCGCCTCGATGGCTTCGAATATGATCTCCTTGTCCACCGATTTCTCATTGGAAACCGCATCCACCACCAGCAGAATTTCTTTACTCATCGCGATCTTCCCGCCTCAGAATTCCGGAATCAGGCGTGCTGAACTGATATCGGCGAGCGGCACGACCAATTGCTCGTCTTCCAGATCCACTACCACTTCATCGTTCTCGACCCCACGCAACACGCCCTTGAAGTTGCGTTGGCCATCCAATGGCGCGGACAACACCAGCTTGACCCGGTGGCCCGCGAATCTCTCAAAATGCGCCTTCTCGAACAGCGGCCTGTCCAGGCCCGGCGAAGACACCTCCAGACTGTAGCGCCCGGAGATGGGATCTTCCACATCCAGCACCGCGCTCAACTGCCGGCTGACACTCGCGCAATCGTCGACATTCACGCCGTTTTCGCTATCGATATAGATGCGCAACAACACGCCGGCCTTCGCCCGGGACAGCATTTCGACACCGACGAACTCGTAATCCATGGATTCCACGGTATCGCGAACCAGGCTTTCCAGATCGGCCTGCATAATTTTCTTCCGCCAATAAAAAAAGGGCCAGCAGGCCCAATTTCTCCTATCCGCCCGGCGTTCCGGACATAACAAAAAGCCCCGATCGTCGGGGCTTCTCGAAAAGAACGGCCCTGAAGACGTAACTGGCAGCTCTGGGCCACGTCTCCGAGACATCTCAATACAGGCCTGAGCCGGCATTATCGATTCAATTGGTAGCGGGGGCAGGATTTGAACCTACGACCTTCGGGTTATGAGCCCGACGAGCTGCCAGACTGCTCCACCCCGCAACGACGGAGCGTATATTATATCCAAGCCCCAATCGTTGCAAGCACCAATTGCACTTCCCGACGAGAAAATCCTAGGAGCCTGTCCGAGAATAGAAGCCGTGGCGAGTGGAAGCTGATTTGAGCGGGATTTCTCCCTGATTTGGAGACGAATAGTTGCGCTATAGCAGGCTCTCTATTCTCGGGCAGCCTCCTGGCCGGGCGCCGATCAGTATTCCACGCGCAGCGACCAACGATTCAAGGTGCCGACATCCCGCGCGGCCAGATCCCGTATCCGCAGTGTCCATTCGCCAGCGGCCGCCTGCCCCGCGAGCACCTGGAGGGCGGGAAAATCGCTCGATGCGTAACGCCGCTTCAGATCGTTTCGGCCACCACCCTCGTTGGCGTGCAGGCGCACCAGGGTGCCCCCGGGTGAAACCAGATCCACTTGCAGGTCACCGATATAGGTATGACTGATGTCGATGTCGATCTCGACCTGGATTGCGACGATCGCCCCGCCGCTGTCCAACCGGATGACGCTGCCGACACCGGCGGCGTCGTCGTCCGGGATCGGCAGCGCCGGCGCGACCTCGCCCTCGACGACCTGGCGCGCCCGTTCGAAGCCGATCTCCAGCGCCCAGCTCTCCAGCACGCCGACATCCCGCGAGGCGCCGTCGACCACGCGCAGGCGCCAGGTTCCGCCCACGCCGGTACCGACCAGGCGCTGCAAGGCCGGGGTATCGCTCGTGCTGTAGCGCCGGCGGATATCGTCGCCGCTGGCGCCTTCCCGGTCGTGCAGCACCGCCTCGCCGCCATCCGGCGCGATCAGGCTGACGGTCAGATCGCCGATCCAGCTGTGAATGATGGCGACATCGACATCGATCGCGGTCAGATTGCCATCCTCGCCGATGGTCAGCGCACTTTCGACACCATCCGGCTCGTTATCCGGGATCAACAGATCGGGGAAGGTCTCGGCGCGTGCCCGATTGCCGCTCGGCCTACTGGGCGTGCCGCCAACCCGAAACCGGATCACATCGCCGGGCGCGCCGATATCGGCGATCGTCAGCCCGGAATCGATACCCGACCAGACACGCGACGAGGGCAGCGTATCATGCGCCAGCGCCACACCATCGCGCGCGGCGAACAAGTCACCGGCATCACCCTGGTTGCGGTTCGTCTCCAGATCGAGACTGCCGTCCGCTTGCAGCAAGGCACATTGGTAATGACGGCTCTCGCTACCCTCCTGCCATTCGTTGGAGCCCAGGGTGTCGCAATGATAGACCGCCAGACCACTGGCCGGCAGACCCTTGTCGAGCCCGGTGTTGGTGCGATTCTCGACCAGAAAATACTCGTTCAGCTCATCCGTCTCGTACTTCAACACGCTACCGTAATCACCATGCCGCGCCTCGAACTCACCCATGTCATTGAGCAGCACGACATTGTCCGCCCAGCCCGCGAGGTAACGCAGATAGGCACATACCGGCGCCGGCGTGCGGCGCGAATCCAGATGATTGCCGGCGCCCATCAGGCAATAGATGCCGATGCCGGCGCTCTGTTCGGCGTCGCCGTCGCGCTTGCCGTAGTCGTACATATCCGGGAATCGACACAGCAGATGGCCGTTCTCGTGACAGATGGTGCCGATGCGCAGATCGGCCCGCTCCCTTCCAAGGCCGGTCAGCAGATAGAAATGCGTGCGCATGCCGCCGTAACGCAGCTCGGCCACCGAGTTGTGCGGCCACAGGTTGCCGGTGTACTGCGAATTGCCCGCGTAGAGGATATTCAGCGCATCGACGATGCCGTCGCCGCGTGAATCGAACTCGGCCAGGTCGATGCCGAGATCGTTGACGACGACATCCATGACCTCCTCGACCATCAGCGTCGAGATATATTCGGCGCGGCGTTTCGACAGGCGCACCGGGCCGACCACCCGGTTGCGGTAGTTCAGCTTGCCGTTCGACACGGTGTGGAAGTACTCACGCACCGAAGAAAAATTCCCGTTGATCCGGTAGTTGTCCTGATTCAGCATCGCGTCGACATCGGCGGGAGTGATGTTCGAACGGACATCATCGAAATCGACGATCACGGTCAGCCCGGTGACATCGCCGTCGAACAGCTTGCGCCCGTCGAGCAGACCGCCATCCGGACCGAAGGTGCGGATGATCGCCGAATCCGGCTCCGGCTCCGGCGGGCGCAACTGCGCGTAACGCTGACCGAAACGCCGGTTGCGCAC
>JALULB010000061.1:0-4727 GCA_027041035.1 Sedimenticola sp.
TTTTCGATCTTTTGAGGCGAATAGTGGTGACTATTTAACGAAAACTTTGCCAGGAGCAAAGTTTCACGCCAGCCCCGTAGGGGTGAGGCACAGGGATGTGTCGAATAAAAAGATCGGAAAAATAGACCGATTCCCTGCTGCCGCAGTAGATTACTCCTAAACCCGACAGCCGCCTAGGGACGGGTGCAAGCGCGTTTCCGACTCATTCTGTAAGCAAACCAGGAGTAGCGATATGGCACTAGAAGTTAACGGCAAGAGCATTCCTACCACGGATAACGGCTATCTGGAAAACCTCGAAGATTGGAACGAAGACGTCGCCAGTGAAATCGCCAAGGGCGAAGAGATCGAGATGACAGAACAACATTGGGACATCATCACCTTTCTCCGCGACGAGCATTTCAACAACAATGGCATGGAACCCAACGAACGCACCATCATGAAAGAGATGTCGAAGAAGTGGGGAAGCAAGCAGACCAGTAAGGACATGTATCGGCTGTTTCCACTGATGCCGAGCAAGCAGGGGCGCAAGATCGCCGGGCTGCCACAGAGCACGAGAAAAGGCGGCTACTGAACGCAGTTTTCGTATCTCTTATCGAGCCATGGAACGGAGTCCTATAGGGAGGCTGTCGGGTTATGGGGGATCGTCGCGAGGAGGCGGGAGAACGAGGCTAAATGTTCCCGGTTTTGAGGCGCATAGTGGACCTATGTAACGAAAAAACGGGGATATTTGGGCCGCTCTCCCATCTTCGCAGTAGATTCATCCATAATCCGACAGCCTCCTAGGAGGCTGTCCGAGAATAGAGAGCCTACTGCGGAAAAGCTGAATTTGGCTGGATTCCCCCCTGATTCTCGTTAAATAGCGCAACTATTCGCCTCCAATCAGGGAGAAATCCCGCTCAAATCAGCTTTCCCTCGCTACGGCCTCTATTCTCGGACAGCCTCCTAGGCTCCGTTCTTCATTGGAGTACCCATGTCCATCCAGGAAGGTGTCATCAAGTATCGGCTGCACCACCAGAAACAGGATATCCCCGCCGATATCGATATAGGCGAAATCGAACATTGGCGCGCCCGGTTTCACGAGATGGGACTCATCGCGCAAGACCCGAAGCGCTACGACGGCCATGGCTTTGGCAATATCAGCCAACGATGCCCCCGCCATGACGCCCCGCTGGCTTTTCTTGTCAGCGGATCACAAACCGCCCACCTTCCCCACATGGACGCGCGCGGCTATGCGCTCGTCACCCGTTTCGATATCGAAGAAAACCGTCTCGACGCCATCGGCGCCACGCCGCCATCCTCCGAATCCCTGACGCATGCGGTAGTCTATCAAAACGACGCGACGGCCAATGCCGTCATCCATGTACACGATCCCCTGACGTGGCGACGGGCCGATGTCCTCGGACTCCCGATCACCGACCCAAAGGTGGCCTACGGCACGGTCGCCATGGCCAACGAGATGAAACGCATCATGACTTCCGGTCTGGCACCCGAATGCGTGATGGCGATGGGCGGCCACGAAGACGGGATCATCGCCTGGGGGAAAGATCTACAGAGCGCGGCAAGCGTTCTGTTGCGCGTCCACGATCTGGGAAAAGAGTGGCCTGCATAACCCTCGTCAGGCGTCATCGACCGCCATCCAGTGCCGCCGGGAAAGCACCAGAAAACCAGCCGAAGCCAGCCCCGCCGCGGCAAACACCATCGCCATGATGACAATCTGATAACGCACCGCGATCAGCGGCGACACGCCGGCGAGTATCTGCCCGGTCATCATGCCCGGCAGTGAAACCAAGCCCACCGCGAACAAGGAATTCGTGATCGGGATCAGGCCAGCGCCAAAAGCCGTGCGGCGGGCATCCGCGTAGGATTCCCCGCGCTTCAGTTCCGTATGCACGCGTTCCGCCGTCAGGCTGACGCTGTTCATCGCGTTCGCGAAGAACATGCCGGCAAGCGGCACGATAAAACGCGGTTCATACCAGGGCGACACATCAAGGATGACGATCACCAGCAGCCCGAGCACCAAGGCGCCCGCGACGCCAATGGACAGCAAGGCCTGAGCGAACAGGCCGGCACGCAGCGCGGGAACCGTCCGCAAGGAGATCCAGCTGGATACGACGATCATGAACATCAGGATCGCCAGAACGATGAATACTTGTTCTACCGCGAACAGCCAGGCAAGGAGAAAGCCCACCAGCAGCAATTGCACCAACATGCGCGTCAGCGCCAGCATGGCTTCGCGATACGCCATGCGCCAACGGTACAGGATCGCCACCACGGCTATCGCCGGAATCAGCGAGATGAACACGCCACTCAGCGAGATCGGGATAACGGTCATCAGGAAGGATCACGAACGCTTGGACACAAGGTCCGTGGCAACGACATCAGCGGATTCGGTTGATTTCCACGCGCCGGTTTCTGCGTCGTCCTTCCGGAGTCGAATTATCCGCCACCGGGTGGGAGCCCCCGTAACCACGCGCAACGAGCAGAAGTTCGTTGGCGCCCTTCTCGATCAGGTACAGTCGAACCGCTTCCGCGCGCTGCTGAGAGAGTCGCTGGTTCAACTCCGCGCTGCCCGATGTATCGGTATGCCCGGCGATCTCGAAACGCTGCTTGCCCAGACGCACGATACCCGCCGCGACGACATCGAGAACGCGCATGGAGTCCTCGGTCAACGAGGCAGAGCCACTGACGAAGGTGACACCCTCGAGTACGATTGCGATATCCGGCGAGCATCCGGTCGCATCCACGGCGGCATTCGCGACCGTCCCCGGACACATATCGATCTGATCGGCGATCCCGTCGCCATCGCTGTCGCCGACACAACCGTCACTCCCTACCTTCAGTCCAGATGGCGTAGCGGCACAACGATCCATGGAGTCCGGCACGCCGTCGCCATCCGTATCCAAAGAAGCGCCACCACTGGCGGCGATTTCCCGCAGTGTGGCGCAGGCCAAGGCCGCCGGTGGAACCTTCGCGAAGGCATCGCTGCATACGGACAACAGCGAGGACGGAAACAGTCCGAACCACAGCACCGCGAGCGCGTTGACGGTGAGCACAACTTTCGTATCGATGGCTGCGGACAAGGGTTCGTCGCTCGCGGGATCGTCGAAATACATCAGCTTGACGATACGCAGATAATAGAACACGCCGATGATCGAGAAGAACACACCGAACAAGGCCAGCCATATCAGATCGACATTGACCACCGCTTCGAGGACAAACAGCTTGGCGAAGAAACCAACGGTCGGAGGCACGCCCGCCATCGAGAACATCAGCAATAACATCATGCCAGCGAACCAAGGACTGCGCCGGCTCAAACCCTTGAGATCATCCAGATTCTCGATATCCAGCCCCTTGCGACCCAACAGGATCAGCACGCCAAACGCGCCCAGCGCCATCAACGCATACACGATGGCATAGAACATCGAAGCCGCGTAGCCTTCCTGAGTGCCGGAAAGAATACCCAGCATCAAGAAGCCGACATGAGAGATGGTCGAATACGCCAGCATGCGCTTGATGTTGGTCTGTGCGATGGCAACAACGTTGCCCAACGCCATCGACAGCAAGGAGAGTATGATCAGCATCCCCTGCCAGTGCTCGTGCAAGGGTAACAGTCCGTCCACCAGCATACGCATCGCGATGGCAAACGCGGCAATCTTCGGGATGCTGCCCAAAAACAACGTAACCGCAGTGGGAGCGCCCTCATAGATATCCGGCGCCCACATATGGAATGGAACCAGCCCCGTCTTGAAGCCAATGCCGATCACGATGAAAACCAAGCCAAATACCAGCACGGTGGTATCGAATTGTCCGCTACACAGCACCTCGCCAACACCGGTAAAATCGATGCGCCCGGTCGCGCCGTACACCATCGAGATGCCATACAGCAACATGCCAGATGCCAGCGCGCCCAGAACGAAGTATTTCATCGCCGCTTCGGAGGCCTTGGGTGAATCCCGATCGAAGGCGACCAGTGCGTAAAGCGAAAGCGCGAGCAATTCCAGGCCCAGATAGAGCGCCAGGAAACCACCGGCGGATACCATGATCATCATGCCCAGCAAGGCGAACAATCCAAGCTCGAAGAATTCGCCCTTGAACAGATTGTGATTGCGCAGATAGTCCTTGGCATAGACAAACGCGCCGACCACCAGGATCAGCATCGATGTCTTCAGCACCGTCGCCATCGCGTCGATCCGGTAGTTACCATCGAACAGCGTCTGATCCGGACCCTTGCCGACCATGATCGTGGCCAGTATCGCGAGAATCAGCCCGGCCTGCGCAATGCCGTAAGAAACGATTCTGTATTCATCGTCCAGAAACAGATCCACGACCAGCACGATGCAGACCAGAGAGAGAATAATGATCTCCGGTAACAGCGGCACCAGCGTATTCAGGTCAAAAGCCATCGAAACCTCTTAGCAATCCATCAGAGTTTGGAAACGGAAATCTGCTGCACCAGATGCGTGATGGACGCATCCATCACCTCGATCAACGGCGCCGGCCACAGGCCAAGCGCCAATACCGCGGCTACCAGCAGGCCCAGCACGAGATATTCCCGTCCATTCAAATCGGTCAACTTGGCGACATTCTCGTTCGCGACATCGCCAAAGATGACCCGCTTGACCATCCACAGGGTATAGGCGGCGCCGATAATCAACGTGAACGCCGCAAGGAAGGCATACCAGAAATCTGCTCTAAAGGCCGCCAGTATCACCATGAACTCGCCAACG
>JALULB010000061.1:4737-5078 GCA_027041035.1 Sedimenticola sp.
GTGCCAGGAAGGCCGGCATTGGCCATCGCGAAAAACACCATGAAGGCCGCGAACACCGGCATGGTATTCACCACGCCACCATAATCGGCAATCAGGCGACTGTGCATGCGATCGTAGACAACGCCAACGCACAGGAACATCGCCGCCGAGATGAAACCGTGCGAGACCATCTGCACCATGGCGCCTTCCATGCCGAGCACGGCGCCGCCTTGAGCGTCGGCGTTCGCCACGATGCGAAACACGATGAACAGACCCAGCGTGACGAAACCCATATGCGAAATCGACGAATACGCGATCAGCTTCTTCATATCCGCCTGTACAAGAGCGACGAATCCGATATA
>JALULB010000062.1 GCA_027041035.1 Sedimenticola sp.
CGTTACAGGGATGTAACTTATTAGGGCAATGCAGGAGCAATTGCCGGGTTACACGTGTAAATGACCATTTTTGAACGTAGAGATGGCGCATTTCAGCGGTTAGCTGAGTAGTTACGATTCAGCCGGGATTATCGCGCAAAACACACAGACTGTCTTGAACCCTGTGACGACAAGCGCTAGGCTGCCGGCATGCAAGCCTGGACGCGCGCGCGTTCCCCGCTTATCTCCACCCGGCCGGAAGCAATATGGACAAGCTGGAAAAACGCCTGAAGGACTGGCGGCGACAGCAACTGATCGACACCGACACCCTGCAGCGCATCCTCGCCTACGAGTCCGGTCGCGGGCATGACGGCTGGCAATGGCGGACTTTGCTGATTCTCGGACTGAGCATCATCGGCATCGGCGTCGTGTCACTCATCGCCGCGAACTGGGCATCGATACCGGACAGCATCAAGCTCGGCGCGGACTTCCTGCTGCTGGCACTGGTCGCGACCGGCATCTATCTGAACCGGGGCGACAGCGGACACGCCTGGCGCGAGGGCCTGATCGTGCTCTTTCAGGTGCTCTGCCTGGCCTCCATCGGCCTGATCGCGCAGGTCTACCATCTCAGTGGCAAGCCCTGGCTGGCGCTCGGCTACTGGGCGGCGATGACCCTGCCGATCACCCTGTTCGCCCGCGCGCAACCGGCCCGCTGGCTGTGGGCCGGCCTGCTGTTGCTGGCCTTCGGCATGGCGAGCAACGACCTGCTGGCCTTGCGCGAGAACCCGGTTCACCGCTTCAGCGAAGACGCCATCTTCTCCGCCTGGCTGTTGACCACGCTGTTCGCCGGCATCCTGCACAGCCTGTCCGAATGGCTGAACTGGCGGCGTTTCCGCCTGGTGTTCGGCTTCGCCTGGCTATTGCTCGGGCTGGGCCTGGTCGCGGCGCTCGACATCATCCACTCACTGCACGAGACCAGCCTGCATCAACTGCTCGGCCTGTACATCGCCGGCGGGCTGGCGGCGGTATTGCTAGTGCTGCTGGCGCTGCGCCGCGATCTGCGCCCGATGAGTCGCGTGATCATCGCGGCCGTCGTGTTGCTGGTGCTTGCCGCCGTCCACCCCAGCCTGTTGTTCGACCCCGGTGAAGGCCGGCTCGGCGTGCTCGAAGGCGACGACATCCGCGCCGCCGTCATCACGCTGACGGTGTTGACCGGCGGACTCGCGATCAGCAGCCTGCAAGGCTGGCGCTGGGCGTTCCAGTTGTTCACCCTGCTGATCGGCGTGCGGTTCTACGCCATCTATCTACAGGCCTTCGGCGGACTCGCGGCCACCGGCGTCGGACTGATCGTCTCCGGCGCGCTGATCATCGCGATGGTCTATCTGTGGCGGCGAAGCGTCCAGTTGTTCTCCCGCGTCAGGGAGATTGCCCGATGAACGCCCGCTGGCGGCTGCTCGCCGCGCTCGCCCTGCCGCTGGCGATGCTCGCGGCCATGGCGCTGAACCATCAATGGCGGCGCGATCACGGCCGCGAGGTGGTATTGCCGATCCAGGGTTTCGATCCGCGCGACCTGCTCGCCGGCCACTACCTGCGCTACCGTATCGACTACGGCGTCAAACCCTGCCAAGCGCAGCGCAATCTGCCCGACGCCAGCATCTGCCTGCAACCCGAGCGGCGTTTCAGCGCCGGCGACACGCCGCCCGACTGCACACTGTATATCCGCGGGCAATGTCGGCACGGACGCTTCGAGGCCGGTATCGAGCGCTTCTACATCCCCGAGGCCGACGCCGGAGAACTCGAGACCCTGACACGCAAGAAGCACGCGGCATTGCGCCTGTCGATCAGCCCCGACGGCCGGGCCAGCATCCGGGAACTGTTGATCGACGGGAAAACCTGGTCTGGCCCACTCGGCGCAGACGTTCCTGGGATATAGCCTCCACCACCCTGTGCTTCGAACCACGCCTTTGTTTGACCAATTTGTTCCAGAAACGAGATTGCAGTCTCTCCTACCACCTTAAGTAGGAAACGAGGACCCAAGATACCCATAGCAACTCCGGGTACATCATGGCGCACTCCCAACGCTTCCGCCCAGTGACTCGACTTCAACGATTTCACCTTTACGGTAGTGATAACGCAAGTATCGCCAGTGAATGGCATCGGACAAAATTCTTGGACGCATCACACCGAAGCACTCGCCATCCGTGCGCACGCTTCGATAATGCACACCAAAGCTGTTAGTGCCTCTCAGTGCGCTACCGAGTCGTTGCGACTCGGTATAATCATCAGGATCGTATATCGCAGCCCCCGCAAGATGACGCACATCGTGCAGTGAGGATGGACCAAGGTGGGCGCAGATAACGCGCATGTCCTGGGTAGCGGCTTCTATTCTGGATTCCCTGAGAAACCGGGCACGATGAAACGACGATTCGGCAATCGACACTGCCTCGGCAGGCGAACAATAATAAACACCAAAATCCTTGTTGAATCGGCCACCACGACCATCGACAGGCGGGTGGGTAAAAGCAGCCATAATCCACGATGCACCATCACCATACACACGGTCTTCCGCGGCGACCAGACGAATATCACCGACTTCATCCCGCAAGCGTGGATTCGTGAGTGACTCAACGGCATACAGCACGTCCCACTCTTCAGGCTTCGATACCCGCTCAAACAGATCGATCTGCGGATAGCAGGACAAAATGACCCGGTATACCCGTTCACTGACTTCGCTGATGGGCAGCGTGGCGGGATCGATCACCAACCACCGCGCTCCGCATCCAGAAAGTTTCGCACCATGGCCAGATCGACCACCTGCCCGGCCAGGAGTCGATCAAGTGGTGCCGTGCCGTTAAAAAGCGGATTGTCATTAGGCGTCGACAACCATTGATCGGCCAGTGTTTCATCAGGCAGCAGGATTTGCAGGGACTTGTAAATGCCCAGAATATAGCTGGCTCGCTCCAACAGATCCCGCGTTAACCTGGCCTTTTCAGGGTGGCTTTTCCAGTTGTACAGGGTTTTCTCATTATTCAATCCCAGCAGGGTCATCTGCTGTCCACCGGTCAGCCGCCACTGGCTAAAAATATTAAAGATGGCAGGTAGCAAAGAGGCAGAGACCGCCGGCCCTCCTTGAAGTAACTTTTCCGCTTGAGCTGACATAGCGCACCTCCGACAAGCTGTATTGTTACAGTAACCGCTTACAGTATAGTGAACTGTAACAATACAGTCAATGAAAGGGGCTGACGACTCCCCTTGAAGCAAGCATCCTTCTTGCGTCATAGCCGGGAGAAGAAATAGAGTAGTGGTCCCAAACAGTCAGGCAACGAGGAGGTGGGAGAGCGAGGCCAAATGCTCCCGGTAGGGCGGGTTCGCCTCTTTATCCGTGGTTTCGCGCCGCAACTTGCGGATGGGGTCGAGCTTCAGGCCGGCGGTCTCGGCGATGCCCCCCTCAGAGAGTTCAGACGGCATCTTGCGGGTCTCGACAGAACCGGAAAAAAGGAGGATGCGCCACACCCCTGCCGGCGCACCCTACTTACGAATACCCGCTTCTACCCCTTGTTTCTTCGCACCGAGACCATGCCGAGCAGGCCTCCGATCAACCACAGACTCCCCGGCACGGAAACCGTCCCGGTAGGCACATTCGCAACGATCGCACCCGCAAGGCCGCTCCCGCTCAGATTATTGGGATCACCGATCGACGCGGCCGCACCTGTTTCAAACCCAGGAGACGTGACCTCCGCGCGAATCTCGTACCCGATATCGAGTGATTCCCCAACTCCAAGAATACCGAAATCCAGGCTACCGACATAGGCATCGAAGCTATAACCGAAAATCGAATTCTGAGCGCCAAAGAAAGTGGCGCCGAAATCCGTCCCGTTGCGCTCCAGCACATGACCAGACACTCCACCAATCAGCGTGGCGTCGGAAGAGAAAGCCGAGGAACCATTGAGCAAGATGTTCACGCTATAACTTGCTCTCATGGCGCTCGGGGAAGCATTGGATATTCCCGCGAAATCGGCAATGCGCAGATCCGCGGGATCAATGGAAAAATCATAGCGGACACTTTGCGCCACCGATGAGGTGTTGGTATAGGTGTCCGACCAAGTGGCAACCGCGCTCAACGTCGTTATCGGATTGCTTCCACCTGCCCAAACTCCACCGACCGCTACACTACCCAAGCCAGACTCGTTCATCGCCGCGCGGGCAACCGCAGAACTTGACAGACTGTTGAAAGTCAGGTCACCAAAACCTTCTGGGTCAAACGCCTCGGAGAGCAACGAAGCCGGAGGGTTCGACTTGGCATCGCTGTCGATTATGCCGGTTACATTGCCACTGGCAGTTGCGTTGGTCGTTATGGCAACCGCCCGGGCCTGAAAGCTCACGCTCGACAAGACGAGCAGACCAGACAGAGCCAGCGAACCCGCCGGAAAAACAGCAAAAGCCGTGTGTACAACACCTGTGATCGATTTATTCAATTTTCTCTCCCAAAACCAAAATAGCATGATTCACCCCTCCCCCCGGAAACGCCGGATTGGGCACTCTCAACCGCTGGTTGACTTGCGCCAAGAACGAAATGTCCGTAAAAACCTTCGCTCAGAAACTGTTGTCACCACCGGAACCCGGGCAGATCGCAATACCCGTTCGAAGGCCGATACACTAGCCGCCCGGATGATAACCATAAGAATACACGAGTATTTAGGTGTTTTCACCCTACTGACGATCGCTTTCTCTTCCCGCGCGGGGAGCGGCCAGAGCGCTACAGCAACACGGCCGAGAGGTCATCCAGAACAACGATGTATCCCGACTACCCGCTATCATTCGCAGGCATTTTCGATTCGACATCCAGCCGATTCTCTCTCACCCATCCGCGTCGAATATGCACAGTCGGGCAACTGGCGGCCTTCGAACACCACCGACAGCCAGAGCTGCCTCCGGGATGCAGCATCCGCAATCCACTGGGTCGCGCGCATTTTTTTCAAACTGCGCTAGACTTAAGGGAAATTCAGCCGGATACACTCAATCGAGCAACTGACGGATCGATCGGCATCCGGTGAGTGGCGATTGTTCAACCAAT
>JALULB010000063.1 GCA_027041035.1 Sedimenticola sp.
CCAGCAGATTCATTCGCCATCCCCCTCGATCGCCCGCGCCATCGCCACGCTGCCGACGAAGGAGAGCACGCCATAGACCAGCGCGATATCCAGGTACACCGGGTTCTCCAGCCAGGCCGCCAGCCCAACCAGGCCGGCGGTGGTGATCACCGCCAGGGTATCGGCGGCGACGATCCGGTCGGCCGTGGTCGGGCCGAGGAACAGCCTCGCCATCGCCAGCCCCATGCCGCAGAACAACAGCGCCACGGCCAGAATCTGCAAGCCCGAACCGTTCACCACAGAAACCTGCTCAGGCGTTTCTCGGTCGCCGCCGCGATCAGCGCGGTGGCGCGTTCGCTGTCGACGCCCGGCGGCGCATAGACCCAATGCACCAGCAGCCGGTCGTCTTGCACATCGACGGTCAAGGTGCCCGGTGTCAACGTAATGCTGTTCGCCAGCAGCATGCGCCCCAGTGGCGAACGCAGCCGGGTATGCACCTCGACGATCTCGGGGCGTATCGGCAATGACGGTGTCAGGATACGCTTCGCCAACTGGTAGTTCGCGACGACCAGATCGACGAAGAAAGCGGCGAGGTAGCGAAGGATATGCAGCGGTGCCAGCCAGCCGAAGCGAAAGCCGGTAAAGATCGAGAAACGCGGCGCGAACAGCAGCGTCACCAGCGCGGCAACCACCGCTCCGGCGAGCCACTCGCGCGGATCCAGCGTGCCGACCAGCAGCATCCACAGCAGCAGGCAGACAAAAAAAACGAACGCATGGTGCGCCATGCCCAGCGGTGGGACCCCGGCATCGTCTTGCATCTCACTCCATCCTCTGACTTATTCGCTGTAACCACTCGCGCGTGGTCACGATTATTATTACTTGCGTCGTAACTACTCAGCTAACCGCTGAAATGCGCCAGCTCTACGTTCAAAAATGGTCATTTACACTTGTAACCCGGCAATTGCTCCTGCATTGCCCTAATTAAGTTACGTCCCTGTAACGATCACATTTTTTGCCTTGATCTGACGCATTTCAGCGGTGATCTGAGCAGTTACCCATGTTTTAAACAACTATGCTGAATAGGCTGAATAGTTTTACCTTGCGTCGATTATTACTTGTGTCGCTCGGTCACGGGTTATCCCTCAACGTGCAAATCGAGTGATCTAACCTACAACCCGTAAAGCAAGGCACCCGAACGATTCAACGAAGCTGCCCTCAAGCATACGTCATGATTCACAGAAAGAAACAGCGAATACGCCGACCGCAATTGACTTCGATCATGATCCGGCCGAATTGTCACCAGACGTTCGCCGCCGCTGGTTCCGGCGCCAGGCTATTGGTAGACTTTTACTCATGCGCACACTTTATCCCGAGCTGTTCCCCTATCGCGCCACGCATCTCGCCGTGGATGACATTCATCGTCTGTATATCGAGGAGTCCGGTCGCCACAACGGTCAGCCGATCCTGTTCCTGCACGGCGGACCCGGGGGCGGCAGCGAGGCATGGCACCGGCAGTTCTTCGATCCGGAACGTTATCGCATCGTGTTGTTCGACCAGCGTGGCTGTGGACGCTCGTCACCACACGCGGAATTGCGCAACAACACCACGGCGGACCTGATCGAGGATATCGAAAAGATCCGCCGCCACCTGAATATCGACCGCTGGGTGGTCTTCGGCGGTTCCTGGGGGTCGACACTCGCGTTGGCCTATGCGCAGCAGTACCCGGAGGCGGTGCAGGGCCTGATCCTGCGCGGCATCTTTCTGTGCCGCGACGCGGAGATCGAGTGGTTCTACCGGCGCGGCGCCGATCGCGTGTTTCCGGACTATTGGGAGGATTTCCTGCGCCCGCTGCCGATGGAAAGGCGCGACGACCCGCTGCGCGCCTATCACGAGATACTCACCGGCGACGACGAGGTGAAGCGCATGGCGGCGGCCAAGGCCTGGTCGGTATGGGAGGGACGCACCGCGACCCTGCTGCCGAACGACGGTGTCGTCGAGCATTTCGCGCGGCCGCATATCGCCCTGAGCATGGCGCGCATCGAGGCGCATTACTTCGTCAACAAGGCATTTCTGGAACCGAACCAGTTGCTCGACCGGATACGCCGGCTGGACGGCATCCCGGCGATCATCGTGCAGGGTCGCTACGACATAATCTGCCCGCTGAACTCGGCCTGGGAACTGCATCGCGCCTGGAGCGGCAGCCAGTTGGAGATCATCGCCGACGCCGGGCATTCGGCCGGCGAACCGGGCATCATCGATGCATTGGTGCGCGCCACCGACGCCTTCGTCGGCAAATCGGGGTGATCGGCCTGCTGCAACGCGTCGACCGGGCGCATGTCGAGATCGACGGGGAAAACGTCGGCGCCATCGAGCGCGGGCTGCTGGTACTGGTCGGCGTGCAACGCAACGATGACGAAACGAAGGCCGGACGCCTGCTGGAGCGCCTGCTGAGGTACCGGGTGTTTCCCGATGAAAGCGGACGCATGAACCTGAGCCTGAGCGACATCGACGGCGGTCTGCTGCTGGTGCCTCAGTTCACGCTGGCGGCCGATACGCGCCAGGGCACGCGCGCCGGTTTCTCCCGGGCCGCCGCGCCGGAGCTGGGCAAGCAGCTATTCGAGCACCTGCTGGCGCTGGCAGGCGAACGCCACCGGCCTGTCGCGGCGGGGGTGTTCGGCGCGGACATGCGGGTTCACCTGATCAACGATGGGCCGGTGACCTTCTGGCTGGAAGCCCGCTGACGACCATCGCTCTGTATCACTCGGTGCCGGTGTCCTGGTAGGAGGGCGACAGCGTGTCGTCCTCCCCCGGCGCCACCTCAATCTCGGCAAGTCCGGACCAGTCGCCGTTCTCCAACGCGCGGCAGCCGGACTCGGTCAGACGCTGCTGGTGCCTGCATGCCTGTAACGCCTGCTTGGCCCTGTCCGGCGCGTTCACGAAGACACCGCCGAGGATGCGGCGATCGCGAATGACCAACAGGCAGCGACGACGCTTCTTGATATCCAGCTCGCTGGCCAGCCAGGCCTCCTCGTCCGGCGTGCTCGCCACGCCGAAGGCACATAACTCGATGTCCTTCACTTTCAGGTAGATGGGCGGGGGCGTGCCGGGCTGATACTCGACCTGTTCGCCAACGATGTTGCGCGCGGCGATTCGCCCCTGTTCGGTCGCGCTGGCCCACAGGCTGGGCAGCTGGCCATCGACCTCGGCCACGTCGCCGATGGCAAAGATATCCGCGTCCGATGTCCGCATCGCGGTATCCACGGTGATGCCGCGCCCGACCTCCAGCCCGGCCTTGTGCGCGAGACTGGTCTCCGCCCGCACCCCGGCACACACGATCATGATATCGGCCGGAAGATGACGATGATGGTCGGACAGCGTGACGCCATGCACCCGGTTGGAACCGATCGCCGCGGTGACGCTTTCATCGGTCATCACGCGAATGCCTTTCTCCTCCAGGTGCTGTTGCACCAACAGCGCCGAAGCGCCGTCGAGCTGTTGCGCCATGAGTTGCGGGCTGTTCTCGATGACCGTGCAGGTCAGGCCGAGTTCACGCAACGCGTCGGCGGTTTCAAGCCCAAGCACGCCACCACCGAGCACCAGCGCATGCCGGCAACGCCGGGTCTGTATCCAGCGACGTAGCGCCAAGGCATCGTCGGCATCGCGCAGGACGTAGATACCTCGCAGCTTGGAACCGTAGAACGATGGCATGAAGGCGCGCGCGCCGGTGGCGAGAATCAGCTTGTCGTATTCCAGCCGCTGACCGGTGGCGAGCATCACGCGATGCCGCTCGCTGTCGATATCGGCAACCAGTGTGTTCAGCCAGACATCCAGCTGGTTCTGCCGATACCAGTCATCCTGCATGACGGTCAATCCCTCCAGCGCGCGGTTGCCATAGATGACCTTGCATAGCACCATGCGGTTGTAGAAAGGTCGGGTCTCGCGACTGACGATGGTGATATGACACTCGGGATCGAGTTTACGCAGGGTTTCCGCCGCGCTGATGCCGCCCACTCCGTTGCCAACGATAATGATCCGGCGCTGCCCCGGCAGGGGCTCCTGGTGCGGTGGATCGAGCGATGCCGGTCGCTCGCCGGCGCCCGCTGGATCGGTGTCGATATCGACCGGCCCCCGTACCCGGCACGAGCAGGCCAGTCGATGCCTCTCGTCCAGGGCGAGGCGACGCAGGGTCTCGGCTTCCATCGCGCCCGCTGTCGACAGATTCTCCATGCCGTCATCAATGCGCACCACGCAGCGCCCGCAGGCGCCCGAGCGGCATTCCGAGTCGATCGGCAGGTGGGCATTCTCCAGCGCGTCGAGCAGCGTTTCATCCAACCCGGCGCGCAACTGCCGACCGGTATGGATATCGTGTATCACGGCCTGCTCGCGGGCGGAGCGCATCGCCGATTGCAATGCGGTAATCCCCTTGCCAAGCGAGGCGCCGACCTGGGTATTGCGGGCTTCCTCGTAGACACGCTCGGTATGCACGCCCCGCGCCAGTACGAGTAGCGCCAGCAACGCGGCCAGCGCTTGCAGCAAGCCGATCAGGTAAGCCGGAGTCTGATGCCCGAGCAACACCTCCAGCTGTCCCGCGCTGATCGGGATCACGTACCAATAGAACAGCCCGAGGGCGACGATGCCGTACAGGGTCGTGAGCTGATAGGCGCTCAGACGGGTAAAATTGGCCAGCGTGAAGTAGCTGCCTATAGACACCAGAATCGGTAGAAAGAACGACACGCTGTAATCGATCCAACCATGCACCTGGGGGATCTGGGCGGTGAAGAAGGCAACCATCAATCCCGGCAGCAACGCGGCGAATATCTTGCGCCTGTCGCCACGCCAGTGATTCTTGTCCCGCAAGTCACTGTAGATTGCCGCGCGCGGATTGAAATCGTAACAGTTGCTCTGGCAACCGACACACGGCTTGCAATGCCCGTTGCGCGCCATGATCAATGGCGCGTGACCGTACAGCTTCTCTATCGGAGCCATCGGACAAAAGGTGCCACACCAACCGCTACGTCCCTTGTAGACGAGACCGCCGAGCAGGGCGA
>JALULB010000064.1 GCA_027041035.1 Sedimenticola sp.
GTATATCCTCGGCATCACAGGCCTGGGCCTCGGCGGCGCGGCTGGCAAGCGTGGCTGGCACTGGGCGCCGGTGATCATCGTCGGCTTCTTCGCCTTCATCATCACCGTCAACATCGTTTTCGTCGGCTTGGCGCAGACCGGTATCAGCGGCATCTTCGAGGTATTGTTGCCGAAGCCGCGCGCCGGTTCCTCGGTCGTCGATTCGCGATTCCCTGGCACCGTGTCGCATGCCTTCCAGGAGAAGGAGGCGCTGTACAACGATTACCTGGAGCAGGTGAAAAAACAGAAGGCGCGCGGCTGGAAGGTAAAAAAGGGCTGGCTGGGCGCGCCGCGCGCCGGGGTGGAATCGGTGTTTCAGGTGAAGGTCACGGACAAACACGGCAAGGCATTGGACGGCGCGACCGTCAGCGGGCGTTTTCTGCGTCCGTCGAACAGCCGGCTGGACCGCGATGTCGTGCTGAACGAGATTGGTTCAGGCGTGTATCGCATCAATCTGAAACTGCCGGCGCCCGGTGTCTGGGATCTGGTGCTGCATATCCGCAAGGGGGATGATCTCCACGAGGTTCGCGCGACCACCTCGATCGGGGAGCATGATGGTGGCTGACGCGCAAGACGCCGAGAATCCCGAGGCCGCCTGTTTCCACTGTGGCCTGCCGGTGCCGGATGGCAGCCGTTTCGAGGTCGACATCGACGGTCGCCCCCGGGCGATGTGCTGTCCCGGTTGCCAGGCCGTCGCCCAGGCGATCATCGCCGGCGGACTGGAAAGCTTCTACCGACATCGCGACGCGCCGTCGGCGACGCCCCAGGAATTGATTCCAGACGCCTTGCGCGAGATGGACCTGTACGACCAGGAAGCCTTGCAGCAGAGCTTCGTCAAGGTCGATGGCGATGATCTGAAAGAGGCCTCGCTGATCCTCGAGGGCATCACCTGCGCGGCCTGCGTGTGGCTGAACGAGAAGCACATCGGTTCGCTGGATGGTGTGTTGGATTTCAGCGTCAATTACAGCACCCACCGCGCGCGTGTGCGCTGGGACGACAGCCGCATCCATCTCAGCGATATCCTGAAGGCGATCGCGGCGATCGGCTACATCGCCCATCCCTATGATCCGGGTCGTCAGGACCGCCTGTTCAAGAAAGAGCGTGGGATCGCGCTGCGCCGCCTGGCGATTGCCGCGCTGATGACCATGCAGGTGATGATGCTCGCGGTGGCGCTGTACGCCGGCGACTACAGCGGCATGGACGCGGGCATACGCCGCTTCCTGCGCTGGATCAGCCTGCTGATGACCCTGCCGGTGGTGTTCTATTCGGCGCAGACCTTCTTTCAGGGTGCCTGGCGTGATCTGAAGCGTCGCCGTGTCGGCATGGACGTGCCGGTCGCGCTGGCCGTCGGTGGCGCGTTCGCGGCGAGCGTTTGGTCGACCGTCAGCGGCCATGGCGAGGTCTATTTCGATTCGGTCAGCATGTTCGTGTTCTTCATGCTGACCAGCCGTTTCCTGGAGATGAACGCGCGTCACAAGGCCGGCATGGCCGCCGAGGAGCTGGTCAAGCTGCTGCCGGTGACCGCGATGCGCCTGGTCGATGGCGAACACCAGGCGACGCCGGTCGCCGAACTGCGCCCCGGTGACCGGGTGCTGGTCAAGCCCGGCGAGACCATCCCCGCCGATGGGGTCATCGAGGAAGGCGTCAGTTCGGTCGACGAATCGCTGCTCAGCGGCGAAAGCCTGCCGCTGCCGCGCAAGCCCGGCGACAAGGTGGTCGGCGGCAGCGTGAACGTCGAGGGGCCGCTGGTGATGGTCGTCGACAAGGTCGGCGAGGACACCATGATCTCGTCCATCGTGCGTCTGCTGGATCGCGCGCAGGCCGAGAAGCCGAGCCTCGCGAGCCTCGCCGATCGCGTCGCCGGCTGGTTCGTCGCCGGATTGTTGCTGGTCGCCGCGCTGACCGCGCTCTGGTGGCTGCTGCATGAACCGGCGCGGGCCTTCATCGTCACGCTGTCGGTGCTCGTCGTCAGTTGCCCGTGTGCCTTGTCGCTGGCGACGCCGGCGGCGCTGACCGCCGCCACCGGCCGACTGCTGAAACAGGGCGTGCTGGTGACCCGGGGTCACGCGCTGGAGACCTTGTCGAAGGTCGACCGGGTATTGTTCGACAAGACCGGCACCCTGACCCACGGGCGTTTGAGCGTGTCGCGCGTGCGGCCGTTGCGGGATCTCGACGAGCGCGAAGTGCTGGACCGGGCCGCCGCGCTGGAGGCGCGATCCGAACACCCGCTGGCGGCGGCCTTGATCGCCGCCGCCGGTGACCCGGCGCGATTCAGCGTGAGTGAAAGCCACAACGCGCCGGGGCAGGGCGTCGAAGCGCTGCTTGATGGCCGGCGGATGCGTGTCGGCCGGCCGGATTACGTCGCCGCGCTGGCCGGCGAGCCATTGCCGGACCTGGACGACGAGGCGAGCACCGCGATCGCGCTGGGCGACGACCAGGGGTTGCTGGCGATCATCTACCTGCGCGACAGCCTGCGTGAGGATGCCGCCGAGATGGTCGCGGCGCTGCGCGCGCTCGGGGTCGGCGTGGAGATCGTCAGCGGCGACCGCGCCGCGCCGGTGGCCGCGACCGCGCGCGCGCTCGGCGAGATACCCTGGCGCGCCGACCAGTCGCCCGAGCAGAAGCTCGCCTATGTGCGCGAGCTGCAACAACAGGGCCAGCGCATCGCCATGATCGGCGACGGCATCAACGACGCGCCGGTGCTCGCCGGCGCGGATGTTTCGCTGGCGGTCGGTTCCGGCACGCATGTCGCCCAGGCCAGCGCGGACATGCTGCTGATGTCCGCGCGCTTGATGCCGCTGGCCGAGGCGGTGCGCGTCGCGCGCCGGACCACGACAGTAATCAAGCAGAATCTGATATGGGCGCTGGTGTATAATATAGTGGCAATACCGGTCGCCGCCGCCGGCGTGGTCGCGCCCTGGATGGCGGCGCTGGGCATGTCGATCAGCTCGTTGATCGTCGTGATGAACGCGCTGCGTCTGCGCTGATACCCTTTCAGGAAGTGCTCGGGCATGTCGATACTCTATCTGTTGATTCCACTCGGCGTCGTACTCATGGCGATCGCCATCGGCGTGTTCATCTGGACCGTGCGCAGTGGACAATACGAGGATCTGGAAGGCCCGGCCTACCGCATTCTGATGGACGACGACGATCCAATGATCCCGCGCCGTCCGCATGACGAAAACAAGACTCCCGGAGAAAACTGATGTTCACTTTCGATAACCTGCCGATAATCATCGTCGTCAGCCTGATCACGCTGGCCTATCTGAGCTTCTTCTCGGTCATCCTTGGCGGTTGAAGGGACGTGCTGCCAGAGGCAACTACTCGCGCACTGCTGGGGTCTTCACCGCCATTGGCTGTTTCTTCCGGAAAACGCCGTCAATATATCCCTGGTAACTACTCAGCGAGTAGATCAAATAAAGGGTAACTGCTCAGATCGCCGCTGAAATGCGTCAGATCAAGGCAAAAAATGTGATTTTACAAGTGTAAATGACCATTTTTGAACGCAGAGCTGGCGCATTTCAGCGGTTAGCTGAGTAGTTACCATCCCTGTAGGCTCGGCGGCGGCATCCCTGTCGCCGACGTTTCCTCCAGAAACAGCCAATAGCGGCGACTGTGTGCCAAACCAAGGCGTTGGGGCGCCATGGGCGAGTGGTTACTCTGCGAGAAAAGGAAAAATTACACTTTTTCCATTTCGTGTGTCGCAAAGTCCAAGACGGACTTTTGCGACACCCTCCTGAAAGAGTAGCGAGCCATCCTCGGTCCTGTTAAGCAGTCTCTCCAAGGGTCTGTCGCATGTGCCGAGCCTTTCTCCTGCTGCTTCTCGTCGTCGTTCTCCCCGCTTGTGGATCGTCCGAATACAACGGATTCGATCTGAGCGACACCTCGTTGCCGCGCGACGAGATTCACCAGGGCGGCCCGCCGCGCGACGGCATCCCGGCGATCGACAGTCCGCGTTTCATCGCGCCGCGCGAGGCCGTCTGGCTGAAGCCGGACGACCGGGTGCTCGGTCTGGTGCTGGACGGCGTCGCGCATGCCTATCCGGTCCGCATCCTCGACTATCACGAGATCGTCAACGACCGCATCGGCGGCGCGTCGCTGGTCGTCAGCTATTGTCCGCTGTGCGGTACCGGCATGGCGTTTCGCATGCGACCCGGTCGCGACAGCAAGGGTTTCGGCGTCTCCGGCCTGTTGTACAACAGCGACATGCTGCTCTACGACCGCGCCAGCGCCTCCCTGTGGTCGCAGATTCTGGCGCGCGCGGTCAGTGGCCCGCGCAAGGGCGAGCGGCTAGACCCCATCCCGCTGGAGCACACCACCTGGGAGGACTGGCGCGAGCGTCATCCCGATACCGGGGTGCTATCGCGCGACACCGGCTACCGGCGTGACTACGCTCGCTCGCCCTATCCCGGTTATGCCAGCGACAAGGGGCTGTACTTCCCGGTCTCCCGGCTGGATCGGCGCTACCATCCGAAGGCGCGCGTATTGGGCCTGGTCATCGGCGACGATGCGCGCGTCTACCCCTTCGATGAGCTCTCCCGGGTCGTGACGCCCTTCCATGATCGCGTGGGCGGGCAAGCGGTACAGGTGTTCTTCGACGCCAGGAATGGCAATGCGCGCGTGCGGGTTGCCGTCGGGCGACCCTTGGCGGCGGTTAGCGGATACTGGTTCGCGTGGATGGCGTTCCATCCCGACAGCCGGGTGTTTCGCGCGAAGGAAGCGGCGTCCGCGAGCGCCGCCGAATAGCCCCCGTTCGGGGGCGGGTTCAGTCGAACTCCCAGGGAGGGTTGATCGCTTCGTCCTCAAGCATGTCATAGACCACGTCGCCGTCTTCGATCAGATAGAAGATATCCATCTTGCCCCGAGTCCAGCGCGTAAAGCTGATCAGGTCTGCGTCATGGACACCACGCAGCGCGTCCGCGTCGCCGTCGAACCCCGCGTTCAGCGTGGCGGTTTTCTCATAGACATAGAG
>JALULB010000065.1 GCA_027041035.1 Sedimenticola sp.
TTTGGTGGCTTTACCGAGAGTAAACACACCTTCAATTGTTCCTTTTCCAAAATTATTTTCCCTAAATGCCTTGTTGTATACTAAGCGTTTAATTTTAATATCGTGCTGCCAGTATATTTGTGAATCATGAAAACACGGCGCGGTGTCTTCTGAAATAAGATTAGAAATCGTTGTCTTTCCGCTCCCATTAGAGCCGTAGATGAAATTAACCTTATTCAAATCATCAATAATCACTCCCTGTGAGTCGTAACTAGCTACGTTCCGTATTGTAATACTTTTAATCATTATGACTATTCAAGTCTCCGTATGTTTTACAGCTAACGACCAAGCTGTGCGGCGCAAACGAAGCGCAGCGTAGTTTGCGTCCGAACGAGCGCCTTGTTATGTGTTTTTGCTGTATTCATGAAGTATTTCTACAATTTGAACTTTATAGGATTTATACCATATAGACTGTCCAAGCTCTTGGGCTACTAAATGCTCAGTATCAGCTTTCCACTTTTTTATTTGCTTTTGATCATTCCAATATGAAATTGCTATTTCTTGCGTTCCTTCTGTGACAGAAGTGAATTCTTTACATCCGTATTTGTTTATTGCCAGCCCTCTCATTCTTGAGGCCATTTCGGAATATCGCTGGTCAAGCTTGTTTATTTCTGCTCTGAATATTACGGCATACATTATTTATTGCTTTTGTCCTTTTTACACATAACAGTTAATTATCAACACTGTGTCATATCCAATATTCCACACTGTGTATAGCACTGTGCTACACATGTCCTACGTTCCGTCGTGCGACATCCGCACGGCTCCATCCTACCCTACTTTTCCGGAGGTTGGCAATGCGAGACGATCAATTCGGCAGGTTTTGGAATAAATTTGTAATTTACCTTGATAAGCAACAAGTTAACAAGAAATATCAACGCTGGTTCATCCGTCATGCCGAGTCCTACATTGCCGCATTTCCGCGGCAAGATGCTACGGGAACATTCCCCCGAGGATGTCAGAGAATTCTTCACTTCGTCGGAGGTGATAGGCTACAAAGCCGACTGGCAGTACCGGCAGGCGGTGGCAGCGGTGCGATTGTTGTTGCGGTTTGTCCGCACCCCCTGGGTAGAGGACTTCGACTGGAGGTGGCTTGAGGATCAGGGGCGTACGTTGGAACCCACCCATCCGACCGTGGCGCGCGAGCCACTATCCGAACACAGTGCGAGCAAGCAGATTCCAGGAAGCATTTCGCCCCGTGAAGGTAGCGGAGGCCCGTTGGATCGAGCCCGTGAGCTATTCGCCCACTACTTCGATCGTCTTGCCGCGGCTATCCGCACCCGGAACTATTCCATCCGAACAGAACGCGCCTACAGCGACTGGCTTGCGCGCTTTGTGGTGTTTTCCGGCATGAGGGATCCGGCCGGCCTGGACTCTGGAGCCATCGCGACGTTTCTTGAGCATCTGGCCGTCAACCGAAATGTTGCAGCCAGTACGCAGAATCAGGCATTGAATGCGTTGGTATTTTTCTATCGACATGTTGTCGAGCGGGAGGTAGGCGATCTTGAAGGGTTCGCTCGGGCGAAAAGACCGAAACGCCTGCCCGTGGTACTTTCACAATCAGAGATCGCCTCGCTGTTGACGCGGTTGGATGAGCGACCCCGCTTGATGGCGTCGCTATTATATGGCACTGGGATGCGGGTGATGGAATGAAGGATCGCGTGGCGCCGCTTCCGCGCGCGACCCGGGCCGCGCTGGAGGCACAGGTGCGTCTGGTCGAGGAGCTTCATCGCACGGATGTGGCCGAGGGGTTTGGTGAGGTGTATCTACCCGACGCGCTGTCGCGCAAATACCCAAACGCGGCAAGGGAGTTGCGCTGGCAGCGCAGTAAAGGACACCCACTTTTATCCGGGGTAACGAAACCAACCCCATTAGCCGTCAGAGATCGAAATCCCCGCTATAGGGTTTATTGCCCTGCACGGTGGGCAATGAAAGGCGATTGCCCCAGTGAGACCAGCCGCCGTTGTAGAGGCGAACATCCCGATAGCCCAGGCTGGTGAGTTGCAGGTAGGCCAGGCTCATGCGGAAGCCGTCATGGCAATAGACATAGAGCATTTTGTCCTTCGGGATGCTGGAATACATCTCCGCCAGGGCGGATTCCGATATCCATTTCTGGCCGTCCGTGCCGTCCAGGCTGACGATGTTGATCGCACCGGGGATATGTCCGCCCATGATGGCGTGTTTGATGACCTTGCCGGTGTACATGTCGTTTGGGCGGGCATCCAGCAAGACGACATGCGGATCGCGCCGCGATACGACATCGTTGTAGACCGCTGTCCATTCGATATACATCCGTTTGTCCGCCGGCTTCAGGGTGACCTTGCCCGGCTTGGGGTGTGCCACTTCCTTGCTCAGTTCCTCGAACGCGGTCCATTCGACGGTACCGCCATCGAGTACCTTCACGCGGCTCATGTCGAAGCCGTAGAGCTTCAGCAGAAAGTACACCCGGGACGCCAGCGCGGTGGATGAATCGTCGTAGATCACCACGCTGGAGTCATTGTTGATGCCCCAGCCGCGCAGGGTTTTCTGAAACGCCTCCCGATCGGGAAAGCGCATCAGCGGATTCGCCCGGTTATCACCGAGATCCTTGAAGCGTTGCACTTGGACCGCGCCGGGGATATGCCCTACCGTATAGTAACGATGTGGATAGTAACGCACCTCCAGGATTACCTGGTTGCGGTCGTCGATGTGCTCGGCGAGCCAGTCGGCGTCGACCAGGAAGCCGCGTTCGGCATGGGCGACCCGCAGACTGAGCAGGGCCAGCAGAAGCAGGGGAAACAGGGCATGGCGTTTTTTCATGGTGTCCTCGTATCCGGAAAGCAACGGTGGGCTTTCTTCAGTAGCCGAACTTGGCATTGATGCCTATGGTCAGGGTGTTCAATTCGGTATTCTTGGTATCGTTGCTCCGGCTATTATAGGCTGCCAGCAATTCAGATTTCTTGTTCAGCGCATACTTGATGCCGAAGCTCCAGTTGGTGTAGTCATCGTTGTTGTAAACCGCGCCATTCTCGTTCGTGCCATAGGCGGCGATAAAACGTGTCTTGCCCATCTTGTAGATGCCGTTCAGATACAGGTTGGTGCCCAGGCCGATGTCCTCCACGTCTTCGTACAGCGCGGCGAAAGAGAACGGCCCGACCTTGTAACGCCCGCCGATCTGCCAGCCATTGTCGTTCGCCAGTCCGGCCTTGGTGATATTGTCGGCGTCGATATCGATATAATCGGCGGCGAGGAACAACGGACCCGCCTTGTATTTCAGGCCCAGACCACCCGCCGAGCCACCGGTGAAGTTTTTCAACGTGCCGGTGTTATGCAGCGGCTTGGCGCTGTTGTCGAATTCCGTGGCATACCAGATGGACCCGGTCAGGCCGCCCAGGATACGCGGCGAGACGTAGTCGATGGCGTTGTTGAAGTAGCTGGAATGGAACTCCGAGCTGCCCTGCCGACCGCCGGAACGTGACTGCGGCGCGTTGTCGTTCCATGGGTCGATCTTGGTCAAGGTGGTCTTGTAGGCGGTGCTCAATCGACCCAGACGCAGACGCCCCCAGGTCGGGCTGGCGAGGCCCGCGTAGCCTTCGCGAAACTCGACATTCTTGCCTGCGGTGCCATTGACCGAATCGGTGGTCTCGTACCGCAGTTCCGCGCGATAGATCAGGTTGGCATCACCCAGGCCGCTGGGCAGCGCGCCCTGCACGCCGATGCGCGAGGCGTTGCTCACGATCGAGGTGCCATCCGACCCTTCCCCCCAGTCGCCGGAATGGTTATCGATACTGGCACGCATCTGACCATAGACCTTCAGCGCCTTGGAATTCGCCTTCCAGGACGCGGCCTTGCTGGCGGATTGCTTCTCCATGGCGGTTCGTTGCTGGTTTTTTTCGAGTTCGGCGATGCGCTTTTGCATCTCCTCCAACTGTGTCCGCAGTTGACGCAGCGTTTGCGCATCATCGGCCACCGCGGGCATGGCAATCGACGCGCCGCATGCGAGCACGAGCGCGCCAAGTTGAAACCGGTTTGACAGGCGTGACATAAATCTTTCCCCTCTGGTGTCGTTGGTTTTCTGTATCGGTCCGAGCCGCTTTTCGCGGCTTCATAGTCTCCGCCAGCCAAACGTCGGATTCTTGCGTGCCATTGCGTTCCTGGCAAGGCGCGAGGAGGCCGTGGGGCCACTCCCCTTGAACTCCGAGCAACGCCGCCAGGGGCGGAAGGGTGCGTGCGATAGTTCCGAGGTTTGGCTGGCGGAGACTATATATGTCCGATCGAGTATCAGCGAAGCCAGATGAAAAAAATATGACTGTGATTAGGATCGATGGGAAGTTCCATCATGGACTCTTGGAGGCATTGAGGATGACGGCCTTGGCCAGGAGAAGGCGTATGCCGAGTGAAGACAAGCGGCCCTATGACGAGCCGGAGCGGCGCATGCGGACCCTCGGTGACAGCGGGGTTCAGGCAGGTACCTTGCGGCGTAAACGCAACTCGCGCCGGTTGCGATACAACAGTCCCTCGGCCTCCAGCTCGCCCAGCACGCGGTACAGCGTTTCCGGTTCCATGCCGAGTTCACCAGCCAACTCGATCAGCGACGAGGGCCAGTTGAAGGTGCCCGACTCATCGGCCTCGCAGATCAGCAGGTGCAGCACGCGATCTTTTGCCTTGTGAAGGCGCAGCCGCTCATACCGGCTGCATTGGCGACGCGCGTTCCCGGCCAGCGCCAGCGCGAAAGCCGTTGCAAAGGCCGGTTTGCCCATCGCCCGCAATACATTGTGTTTCGGCAGAAAAAGCACCCGCGCCGGTGTCGTGCAAAGTGCATCGCAAACATAGCAATCGATCGCCAGCGCGGACTCGGCGAAATAATCTCCGGGCCGCGCGCGCATCATGACGGCCTCGCTACCCTGTGGAGTGCGGCGCACGGCCTTGACCTCGCCGCTCAGCACGTAATAGATCCCGGTTACGCGGTCATCGGTATGGAAT
>JALULB010000066.1 GCA_027041035.1 Sedimenticola sp.
GCTGGAGCGTCGGCGCCACGCTATCGTCGCTATGCGAATCCAGGCATGGCGCGTCGTCGCTTTCCATGCCGCTCGAATGGATTGTTTCACCCGTTGTCATATCGAATATGATAACCATCACACGTCTCCTTGGGTTCCGATGAATCTGCTGAGTCGTCGTGCCAATCATAACGGCCGCGTCCCGGCAGCCTTGATATGCTTATATCACAGCATCCGCCTCGGGTAAAAGACCGATTGGCGGCATCGCTTTCTTTCATTCGTAGCTTCGGATGACGACCGTCCGCGCGATCTTGTCATGCCAGCCTTGTTTACGTTTGTCGAAGGCCACCCAGAGGAACCCCAGCCCGAGCGGTATCGCGGATAAATAGTAGCCGATGTAGCGCAGCAACAGGCGCCCGGGCGTGGTCGGCTGTAAGGTGTCCTTGTCGACGATCACCGCGTGAATGAGCATCTTGCCCGGCGTCGCGGATTTCTTGATCCAGAACAGCGTGATGGCGATGATCGGGAAAACCCATGACAGCAGGCCGTCCACCACGCCGGAGATCACGGGCGCGTTGGCGGAGAAATAGGTGGGGCCGTAGACCATATACAGGATCGGCGCGGTGATCATCAGGATCAGTACCGAGTCGATCAGGCTGGCGCCCAGCCTGGGCCAGAAGCCGACGTACTCGGTCAGCGTGTCCCGCGCGAGGGTGTTCAGATCGGCATCGGGTGGCGAGAAGGGGTTGTGCTCGGTCATGGTTTTTGTCCTTCCAGTGGGCGATAATAAAGTGGAATTCAGCGTCCTGCCCCATGTCGGTCCGGGCGCTTTGGGAGCGGCTGTAACATTAACGGAAACGCGGCGCGGGGCGCAACAACCGATGGAACTCGATAGCGCGATGTTTCCCACGAGTATCTGGCTCGGGGCGTTGATCGTTTATGCCTCGCTGCTGCTTCTGGCAATACGCCACGCGCCGTGGCGGCGCCTTGGGGACAGCGATCAACTGCATGTGTTTCTCGGCAGTTGCGCCTTCCTGATCATGCTTTGGCTGCTGCGCACCGAGATGCAGGCGGGTCTGGTATTCCACTTGCTGGCGGTGACCAGCCTGACCCTGATGTTCGGCTGGTCACTTGCGGTCATCGGTGTCGCGCTGGTGCTGCTGGCGATCAGCCTGGGCGGGCTGGCCGATCTGCGCAGTTTCGGTTTGAATGGATTGATAGAGGGCGTGCTGCCGATCAGCCTGACCTGGATCGCGCTGTTGCTGACACGGCACTACCTGCCACGCCATTTCTTCATCTATGTGTTCATCAACGCGTTTCTCGTCGGCGGGCTGGCCGCCGTGCTGACGGCCTTCCTGGTCAGCGCTTTCCTGCTGCTCTCCGGCGCCTATACCGCGCGGCAGTTGGGTGACTACTATCTGCCGTTCTTTCCATTGATGTTTCTGCCCGAAGCGATGCTAAACGGTTGGATCATGACCTTGCTGGTCGGCTTCAAGCCGCATTGGGTCGGTAGTTTCTCCGACGTGGATTATCTGGACGGAAAGTAGATACTGAGATAGCCTCCGCCGCTCAAACGTCGGATTCTAGCGTGCGTGCCCTTTCGTCCGAGGCAAGGCGAGAGGAGGTCGTGGGGCCACTCCCCCACAACGACGAACAACGCAGTATCGGGCGAAAGGGCGCGCGCGAAAGTTTCGAGGTTTGGGTGGTGGAGGCTATATGATGAAAATGCATGCGAATCCTGTTGGCGTCGGTCTCTCCCAACGCGCGGGCTTCTTCGGAGCCTTGCCATGAGCTGGTGGGGAAAGCTTGCCGGCGGCGCCTTTGGCTTTATGCTCGGTGGTCCGCTTGGCGCCTTGCTGGGAGCCGCGCTTGGGCATAATTTCGACAAGGGTCTGGACAGCCTGGGCAGTGATGATCTGCTCGGGCCGGGCGAACAGGAGCGCGTGCAGACCGCGTTCTTTACCACGACCTTTTCGGTACTGGGCTATCTGGCCAAGGCGGATGGCCGCGTTTCGCGCGCGGAAATCTCCTTCGCCGAACAGGTCATGCGCCAGCTCTCGATGGATGCCGCGCAACGCAAGGCCGCGATCGCGCTGGTCAACGAGGGCCAGCAGGCGGACTTTCCGCTGGAAGGGGTGCTGCGTCAGTTTCGTCAGGAATGTCAGGGCCGCGGGACCCTGATTCAATTGTTCCTGGAGATTCAGATCTCGGCGGTCTGGGCGGATGGCGAATTCAGTGACGCGGAACAGAGCGTGCTGGAGACGATACGCCGGCACCTGCGCGTGTCCGAGGCGGTGTTCGATGAGATCCGTCGAAGAATCGAGGCGGTGCATGGCCCGGCGGCGGGTGCCGCTGGCGGGGCGCGCGGCGGCGCCGATAGCGGCCTGACGCCGGCGGCCGCCTATGCGATACTTGGGGTCGATGCGGCAACGCCGGATGCCGAGGTGAAGAAGGCCTATCGGCGCCTGCTGAGTCGGCATCATCCTGATAAACTCGTCGCCAAGGGCCTGCCGGAAGAGATGATGCAACTGGCCGCGCGCAAGACGCACGAGATCAAGCAGGCTTACGAAACAATAAAAGCATACCGGGCGAGGTCCTGATTCGCCCGACACCAAAGGGGCGCTCGTCATGACCGATACACTGGATCCGGTGATCCTCAACTTTCTCTACGCCTTCATGGGCGGCTGCATGACATTGTTCTTCATGTGGATGGGCTGCAAGGTGTTCAGCCACATCGTGGCCTTCGATATCGCCGATCAACTGGCGGCCGGCAACATGGCCGTCGGGCTGATGGTGCTGGGTATCTTTGTCGGTATCGGCACGGCGCTGGGGCTGGTGATAGGCCTGGGTCTGAATTGATGGCCTGGCGCTTGTCCGGTCTGCTGTTTCTGCTCTCGGCGCCGGTGATCGCCTGGGCGAACGCCTCGGATGGTGGTGTCGGACACAAGCAGTGGACGAAGCGATATGATCCCTACTTCAAGAAGTACACCAAGCGTTACTTTGGTCCGGGTGTCGATTGGCGCTGGTTCAAGGCACAGGGCATAGCGGAGTCGGGTCTGAAGGCGAAAGCCCGTAGTCGCTCGGGCGCGGTGGGTATCATGCAGATCCTGCCGAGCACCTTTGGCGACATCAAAAAGAAGAATCCGACGATCGGCGCGCTGGCGGAGCCGCGCTGGAATATCGCCGCCGGCATCTACTATGATCGTCATCTCTACCAGCGTTGGCGGAAGAGGCTGGTCTACCGGGAGCGCTTCCCGTTCATGTTCGGCAGCTACAATGCCGGCCTGGGGAACATCAACAAGGCTTGGCGAAAGGCGAAGCGCAAGCGTCGCAAGGTGGCACGCTGGCCGGAGGTCGAGCCTTATGTGCCGAAAGAGACCCGCCGCTATGTGAAGCGCATCCGGGGTTTGATGAAGGCTCATCCGAAGAAGCAGTGAGCCGGCTCGCGGCGGCTATCCGGCCGTGGCCAGCGCGCCTTTCCGCACGCCCTCGAAGGCGCGTATCTCGAAATGCTCGTCGGGATGATCGGCGTGCAACGACGTGGCGATATGGCGTGCCAGGTTTTCCACGGTCGTGTCCGTGTCGATCAAAACGCTGCGGCTCGACGGCAGGGTCAGCGAGAAGTCCCCTTGCTCGCTGGTATAGGCGAAATGGTGGCAGTCGGCGTCCTCGCGCGAGCGCAGGTCTTCGCGGGTGCCGATGTAGATGTCCCGCCAGTGCTCCGCCCACTGCTTTTCCAGGACAGGATCGCGTCTGCCGTTGCGTTCGATGTGGATCGCGGATCGGTGTCCATGGGCGATGCGCTGGCAGTTGCCTGCATGCTGCTTCAGTCCGTGGCTGTATTGATAACAGGCGCCCGGGATGTCTTCCGGCCGCAGGTCGATACGCACCGAGGTGACGTTACGCGGGAGCTGCGTGCGTAACCGCCGTGCGATGATCTTGGCGACGACCGCCGGGGTGATCTGGTCGCTGTCGATGAGCTGGACCGCATCGTTTGGCGCGGCGTGTTCGATGATCTCGCCGCGGCGGGTGGTGAAACTCAGGCGATGGCGGTGCCCGCTCCCGCGCAGCGCCAAGCCGGGGTGGTCGGCTGGAATCAGCAGTCGGTGGTCGAATTCCAGGTCGATCAACTGCTTGACCTGTTTCTTTACCTGTCCGAAGTCCAGCACCATGCCCTGCGCGTCCAGGCCGCCGCCGAGTTCGACGCTCGCCAGCCAGCTTTCGCCGAGCAGGCCGCGTTCCGCATGCAGATAGGAAAAGTCCAGCACGGTCAGCTGGTTGACGAACAGGCGTTCCAACGGATGGATGCTCCCGGGTGAGATGGCGTGAATGCCAGTGTATTTCATCACATTCGAGCGGATTGTTCAGCCCTGTCGCGCGACGGGGATTGCTGCTTCAGGCGATCAGTGCGACGCTTTTCACCTGCACGTAAAGGGGCATCCCGGCACGCAGTCCCAGTGCCATCGCCGAACGTCGGGTGATGCGTGACAGCAGGGTCTGGCCGTCCAGCAGTTCCAGTCGCACGATCGACTGGCTCGGGCTGCTGTCGCGTAAACCGATGACCTTCGCCGGCAGGATGTTGATGATGCTGGTGTCGGCATGCGCACGCAGGGACAGGCTGACATCCCGCGCGCGTATCTCCACCCTGGCGCGTCGACCGACGGGTATGTCTTCGCGGGCGATGGCGACGCGACCGGCATGCATGCCGATCCAGGTCAGGTGGTAGCTGTCGTCGTGCGCCGAGATGTGGCCTTCCAGTACCGAAGTGGCATCGTCGCGGAGCGACAATGGCAGGTCGAGACGGGTCAGCATGTCGGCGGTGGCGCCAGTGGCGCTGACGCGGCCCTGCTCGATAAACACCATGCGGTCGGCCAGATGCGCCACCTCGTTGGGATCATGCGAAACATACAGCGACGGAATGCCCAACTCGGCATGCAGGCTGTCCAGATAGGGCAGGATGGCCTGTTTCGTCG
>JALULB010000067.1:0-2272 GCA_027041035.1 Sedimenticola sp.
CTGACCCTGGTCGCCTCCATCTTTCTCGCGATCCCGGTGATTCTGCACCAGATCTGGAGCTTTATCGCCCCCGGGCTGTACCGCCACGAAAAGCGTCTGGCGGTGCCACTGCTGGTCTCCAGCACGTTGCTGTTCTATCTCGGCATGATCTTCGCTTATTTTGTTGTCTTTCCGCTGGTGTTCCAGTTCCTTACCGGCACCGTGCCCGAGGGCGTCGCGGTGGCCACCGACATCAGCCGCTACCTGGATTTCGTGCTGACACTGTTCTTCGCTTTCGGCATCGCCTTCGAGATCCCGATCGCGACCATACTGCTGGTGCTGGCCGGCGTCACGACACCGGACAAGCTGGCGCAAAAACGCCCCTATGTGTTCCTCGGCACCTTCGTCGTCGGCATGCTGCTGACGCCACCGGATGTCATCTCCCAAACCCTGCTTGCCGTGCCGATGTGGCTGTTGTTCGAGGCCGGCGTGTTCTTCTCCCGCTTCGTCAAGCGCCACGCCAGAAGCGGCGCGAAAGCGGACGCCATGCCGGTGGCGGCGGCTGCCTCGGCGGTTCCCGCGACACCCGCCGGCGATGACAGCTTCGTCCCGCTGAGCGACGCGGAGATGGAGGCCGAACTGGATCGCATCGAGGATGAGGAAGACGACTACGACCCCGAGGACGAGAACGACGACACGGCCCTGTCCTCCGACGAGTCCGATGATCCGGTGGAACGCAAACTGCGCCAGGCACACGCGTTCCGCCAGGACGGCGACGACGACGTGGCCCGCGAGTTGCTCCACGAGGTGCTTGCCGAAGGCGACGAGCATCAGCGCCTGGTCGCGCGCAACGTGCTGCAACAGATGGACGACAACGCCGAATGAGGCGCTGGCCGGTCATCACCGCGATATACCTGCTCGGGCTGCTGTCCACCGCGGCGCAAGCCACCGAGGATACGACGCTTCACAACCAGCTGGCCGATCACCCCTCCCCCTACTTGGCGATGCATGGCCACGACCCGGTCGCCTGGCAGGACTGGGGTGAGGCAGCACTGGAGAAGGCACGTAAAAGCGGCAAGCCGCTGTTCATCTCCAGTGGCTATTTCGCCTGCTACTGGTGCCATGTGATGCAGCACGAGAGCTATTCCGACAAGCGTGTCGCGAAATGGCTGAACGAACACTTCATCCCGGTGAAGGTCGATCGCGAGCTGCAACCGGGCCTGGACGCCTATCTGATCGATTTCGTCACCGCCACGCGCGGCCATGCCGGCTGGCCATTGAATGTCTTCCTGACGCCGGACGGCTATCCGCTGCTCGGCTTCACCTATCAGCGCCGCGCTGCCTTTCTCGGCCTGCTGAAGCGCCTCTCCAAGGCCTGGGAAACCGAGCGGGACGACCTCGAACGCATGGCGTTGAAAGCCTCGCTGGAGCTGAAGGCGCGCAGCGCGGCGGAACAGCACCGGGCAAGCGAGAGCCCCGATGAACTGCGTGCGGGCATACTGAAACAGGCAAGGGCCGCCGCCGACGAGCTGCAAGGCGGCTTCGGCGGCCAGACCAAGTTTCCGATGACCAGCCAATTGAACCTGCTGCTCGACCTGCTGGCCACCCGCGATGACAGTTGGCTGCGCGAATTCCTGAGCCTGACGCTGGACAACATGGCCGCGCGCGGCCTGCGCGATCACCTCGCCGGCGGCTTCTTCCGCTACAGCGTCGATCCCTCGTGGCATACGCCGCATTTCGAGAAGATGCTCTACAGTCAGGCACTGCTGGCGCGCCTCTATCTGCGCGCGGCGACCCTCCTGAAGCGCCCCGACTACCGCGACGTGGCGCGCGACACGCTGGACTTCATGCTGACATCGCTCGCCGGACACGATGGCGGCTTCATCGCCAGCCTGTCGGCCGTGGACGACAAGGGCGTCGAGGGCGGCTACTACCTGTGGTCCAGGGACGCGCTTCAACACTTATTGACACCCGATGAACTGAAGCTCGCCGAACTCGCCTGGGGACTCGGCGTCGGCGCGCCGGACGCTGGTGGCTATCTGCCGCGTCTCAACGAAGAGACCCCGCAACTGGCCAAGGCGCTGAAGCTTACCGAACCCGAGACGGACAAGCATCTCGCCGCGTTGCGCGACAAGCTGCTGAAGGCGCGAAGCAAGCGCACGCTTCCGCGCGACACCAAGCAACTCGCCGCCTGGAATGGTCTGGTGTTGTCGGCGCTGGCGGATGCGGTGCGCGCCTTCGACGCGCCGCGTTATCGCAACGCCGGCCAGCGCCTGCGCGATTACCTGCTGAA
>JALULB010000067.1:2282-4952 GCA_027041035.1 Sedimenticola sp.
ATCCGCCAGCGCGCCGCCGCGCTGGCCGATTACGCCTATGTCGGCGCCGCGCTGGCGGATTGGTCGCGCGCGACCGGCAAGCCCGAGGCGGCGCTCCGGCCGATGTTGCAATCCGCCTTCGAGCAGTTTGCCGACGCCCAGGGCTGGCGCAACGCCAGCGCCCGACTGCTGCCGGCCATCACCTTGACCGCCGTGTATGACGATGGCGCGCTGCCCTCGGCCTCCGGTGTTTTACTCGATGTCGCCTTACAACAGGGTGACGAGGCGATCCGCCGGCGTGCCATGCGCATGCTGAAGTCCGGCAGCGGCAGTGTCGTCCGGCAGCCCTTCTGGTATGCCAGCCATGCGCACTTGCTGCTTACGACCGCGACATATAAGCCATCCGGCCAACAATGAGCATCACGGCTCGACAAGAAGGACCCTCTAGGAGGCTGTCGGGCTTGACCGACCGTGGCGAGGGACAGCCATTTTGAGTCCGTTTTTTCGTTCACTTGAGGCGAATAGTCAAACGGGCCAAAAGGGCTTTTCTGCGGTAGATCAGCGTTAAATCCGACAGCCTCCAGCCAAAGAACCCCATCCGATTCAGAGTACCCCCACCTATGCAGAGCCTTGGCGATTTCCTGAGCTTCCAGCTGTTCATCAGCCCTTATGTCCTGATCGCCTGCTACTATCTTGGCGCCGTCGCCGTGCCGATCGCCAGCTGGTTTTTCGCGGCATGGGTCAAGCGACGATACTGGATGGTGTCGGACATCTACGAATCAGGCAAGACCGCCATCACGGGAATCACCCGAACCCGGGATCGCATACTCCTCGGCCTGATGTTCATCATCGGCTTTATCTGCATGGAGATCATGTGGCGCATGATGTTCGAGTTCATGCTGGCTTACTTGCAGATAAGAGACGCGCTGATCGACCTGTCCGCGCGCTGAGCCAGCTTCCGCTCGATGCCGTCGAGAATCTCGCTGTTCAGGCTTCTATCCCGGAAAATTCACGCATTGCACGCGCCTTCACTTGCCTATTGATTCCGCGAGAAATTTTCTTCAGTTGCATGTAATCGCGGGCATACAGGCAACGCCACGATGGAATGGATATACCAAACCAATGCCATCATGATTTATAGGCATCAAGGCTTCACACTAAACCGACCCACCTTGCTGAACTTGGAACGGACATCCAGTATCCCGCCAGGCTGGCGATAGTGAGCACGCACTTTCCATTCGTAACGCCCGGCTTTCAGCCCCCGAACCCGCTTGCCGTTCTCCACGTTCAGCGTTTGCCAGGTCTTCGTTGCGTGCTTCGAGCGTGGACGGATCAGCACCTCCCAGGCGTTGGCGTGGCGCACCTCCGACCAGCGCAGACGCGGATTCACGGCGGCCGTCACCCGGCCCGGACGCGGAGTAGCCAGGCTCGCCGGCACGCGCCTGTCCGGCTTCACCGGCACGCGCAGCGTGGAGACCCGGGCACGGCCGTCGTAGCGGTTGTCGAGGCGCTCCTGGATGCTCACGCGGCACACGTGCTTCTCACTGTTGTCCGTCGAGATCAGCCGAAACCGCGCCGTCTTGCGATCCGTCACCGGCAACACGACGGCGCGACCGAAACCGCCCGAACCGCCCCCCACAGACACCCGGCAGGGCGCGGCCGACGAAACGCGCAGACTGGCGTTGACTCCGGCGGCCGGCAGCTCGATGGTTTTCGCCAGCCCGGCGGTCAGGCCGGGAACCGGGAAAGCCTCGGGCAGGCTGAACGGCACGTACAGCGGCACGCGAATGCGGCCATGCGGGACACGCAGCGTCAGCGTGCGCGGCCCGGCCGCCGCCTTTAGGCTCGCGTCGATACGCAATTTCACCGCCGTCGGCGAGCGTCGCAATATCCGTGCCTTGAGGCCACGCGCGTTCGGCAGGCTCGGACGCAGCCGCCGGGTTGAGTATCCGATTTCGACCGCCGTGGTGACGCCACTGCCGGGATTCACCACCAGGGTACGCTCGCCGCGCGCCGCGCAGACCCCGGTGGAAAACACCGCGACGACGATAAACGCACGAATATAACGTGTGTAAGCGCTCACAACGCCAGCCAGTCGTCCATCACCGCATGCGCCTCGTCCAGGCCCTGACGTTTCAGCGCCGAGAACGCCTGCACGCTGAACAGATCACCGTCATAGGCGCTCAATACCTTGCGCACCTTGAGCACGCTGGCGGCCGCCGGCCCCTTCTTCAGCTTGTCCGCCTTGGTCAGCAGGACATGCGCCGGCAGACCGATGCTCGCGGCCCAGTCGAGCATCTGCACATCGTAATCCTTCAACGGATGGCGGATGTCCATCATCAGGAACAGGCCATGCAGACACTGGCGTTTCTCCAGGTACTGGCTGAGCAGCCCCTGCCACTGCTGCTTGATCGACACCGACACCTTGGCGAAGCCGTAACCCGGCAGGTCGACCAGGCGGCGCTCGGGATCGATTTCGAAGAAGTTCAGCAACTGGGTGCGCCCCGGCGTCTTGCTCGTTCTGGCGAGTGACTTCTGGTCGCACAGGGTGTTGATCGCGCTGGACTTGCCGGCGTTCGAGCGCCCGGCGAAGGCGATCTCCCGACCGTCGTCCGTCGGTGCCTGCGAGAGCCTTGCCGCGCTGGTCAGATAATGGGTGTTTCGGTAGAGTGGGTTCATGCCTTGGAAGAT
>JALULB010000068.1 GCA_027041035.1 Sedimenticola sp.
ATTTTGAAGTCGGTTGGGTAACTTCCCGCCCACGGTGCCTCGATCGCCCATGATGCCCCGACGCCTCGGTTTGGTACGCAATCGCCGCTATTGGCTGTTTCTGGAGGAAACGTCGGCAGCAAGGTGAGTACAAAATGACAGTCCGGTGGACTTTTATTTTGGACGAACGCTCCACCAAGGATGGTGGAGCCGGACGCTGAGGCAAAGCATGGAATGCGCCGCCTCAGCGCCGCCGTCGAGCCTACAGGGATGTATTGACGGCGTTTTCCGGAAGAAACAGCCAATAGCGGTGACGACTCCTACCGGGAGCGAGTAGTTACTGGGGGAGGAAACCATTTCATCGATCTGCTGGAGCAGTTAGATCTTTGTGAATTTCACATGTGAAGCTTTTGCCTTGAAGTGGCAGGAAAATAGCGCCGATTACTGCCAAATATTCGTTCATTATGGCAGGTATAGAGGAGGCTATGGGGTCATGATTACGCGCAATTGAAGAAAAGTTGTAACTACTCAGCGAGTAGATCAAATAAAGGGTAACTGCTCAGATCGCCGCTGAAATGCGTCAGATCAAGGCAAAAAATGTGAGTTTACACGTGTAAATGACCATTTTTGAACGCAGAGCTGGCGCATTTCAGCGGTTAGCTGAGTAGTTACTGGAATCTATAGGCACGCGAGTGTGCGTGCAATGCATGACGTTTCCGGAATAAAACCATGGGACAATAAAAAGCCCCTTGTTTCTCCCGAAACAAGGGGCTTTTACCAACCCGTCCATGCAACGGGTTGCAGTTGAATATGGCGTCCCCAAGGGGAGTCGAACCCCTGTTACCGCCGTGAAAGGGCGGTGTCCTAGGCCTCTAGACGATGGGGACAGAAAACTATGGCATCTTTCTGTCTGGCCGGTCAGGCTGACTGAGTTGCGTCATCACGGTGCCAAGCATCAACAGCATGAAACCGATCGGTACCAGTGCAAGCAGATTGACCGCCTGGCTGGCGCGATCACTCAGCATGACGCCGAAACCGAGAAGCAGTCCCGCCAGCGTGAGCAGGATGCCAACCCAAATGGCGATCTGACCGACGCGCTGCATTCTACTGATTCCGCCTTGTAAATCAAGCATTTTCTGGTTCAAACCAACCACGAAAATACCACGATCTGGTGGAGCCAGGCGGGATCGAACCGCCGACCTCAACACTGCCAGTGTTGCGCTCTCCCAGCTGAGCTATGGCCCCGAAAGAGGCGCAAATATTAGGCGAATGGAGCGTGCTTGTCCAGCAGTTTTTCCCACGAAGATGCTATTTTTTGCCGCCCGCCTTCTCGATCCTGGCCCAGGTGTCGCGCAACGTGATCGTGCGATTGAACACCAGCCGATCCGGCTCCGGATCCCGGCAGAAATAGCCCTCGCGCTCGAACTGGAAGGCCGCGCCGGGTTCGGCGTCGGCCAGCCCGGACTCCAGCATCGCCTGTTCGATAATCCGCAGGCTGTCGGGATTCACGTGATCGATGAAATCACTGCCATCGCGGGCGTTGTCCGGCGTCGGATGGTTGAACAGCCGGTCGTACAGACGGACCTCGGCCGGCACGGCATGCCTGGCCGAAACCCAGTGGATCACGCCCTTGATCTTGCGCCCCTCGGGGTTCGCGCCGAGGGTGGCCTCGTCGTAATGGCAACGCAGCTCGACGATCTCACCGTCGGCGTTCTTGATGACCTCGTCGCAACGAATCACGTAGGCGTTGCGCAAGCGCACCTCGCCGCCCGCGACCAGGCGCTTGAACTTCTTGTTCGGCGCCACCTCCAGGAAGTCGTCACGGTCTATCCAGAGCTCCCGGGCAAATGGGATCTGGCGCTTGCCCATCGATTCGCGCTGCGGATGATTGGCCGCTTCCAGCCACTCTTCCTGATCCTCGGGATAGTTCTCCAGCGTGACCTTCAGCGGTTGCAGCACGCCCATCACGCGTGGCGCGTTCTGATTCAGATCGTCGCGGATGCAGTTCTCCAACTGTCCCATCTCGACTAGGTTGTCGGCCTTGGTCACGCCGATGCGATCGGCGAACTCACGGATCGCGGCGGGTGTCACGCCACGCCGGCGCAAGCCGGCGATGGTCGGCATGCGCGGATCATCCCAGCCGGCGACGACGCCCTGCTCGACCAGTTGGGTCAGCTTGCGCTTGCTGACCACAGTGTACTCCAGGTTCAGCCGCGAGAATTCGATCTGGCGCGGATGGCAAGGTGTCTCCAGGGTATCGAGATACCAGTCGTAGAGTGGCCGGTGATCCTCGAACTCCAGGGTACACAGCGAATGGGTGATGCCTTCGAGCATGTCCGACAGGCAATGGGTGAAGTCGTACATCGGAAAGATGCACCAGCTCTCGCCCGTCTGATGATGCTTCAGACCCCGGCGTATCCGGTAGATCGCCGGATCGCGCAGATTCAGATTCGGCGAAGCCATGTCGATACGCGCGCGCAGGGTACGGCTGCCGTCGGCGAACTCACCGGCGCGCATGCGCGCGAACAGGTCCAGGTTCTCCTCGACACTGCGTTCGCGATACGGGCTGTCACGGCCCGGCTCGGTCAGGGTGCCACGGTATTCGCGCATCTCCTCGGGCGATTGATCGCAGACATAGGCCTTTTTCTTTTCAATGAGTTGCACGGCAAAATCGTACAACTGCTCGAAGTAATCCGAGGCGAAGAACAGGCGCTCGCCCCAATCGTAGCCCAACCAGTGGACATCCTGCTTGATCGCCTCGACGAACTCCTGCTCTTCCTTGGCCGGATTGGTGTCGTCGAAGCGCAGGTTACAGGTCGCGTTCGGGTAGTCCTCGGCGATACCAAAGTTCAGGCAGATCGATTTCGCATGGCCGATATGCAGATAGCCATTCGGCTCGGGCGGAAAGCGGGTCGCAACCCGACCATCATTCCTGCCGGCCGCGACATCGGCATCGATAATCTGCCGGATGAAGTTGGATTTCTTCTTTTCTTCAGGCATTTGCAATCCTTTCTTCAATATATTTCAAAGCCTTGTCGATGCGCCGAAGACAGGCGTCTCGTCCGATCAGCCAGACCGTCTGGTCGATCGCCGGCGAAGCACCACCACCGGTCACCGCGACGCGCAGCGGCATGCCGATCTTGCCCATGCCGACACCCAGCGACTCGGCGACCGCCTCGATGGCCTGGTGAATCGCCTCGGGCCGCCAGTCGGGCAAGGATTCCAGGCGCTCGCGCATCCGCTGTAGCGGCTCCAATGCCGCCGGTCGCAGATGCTTCTTCGCCGCCTTGGCATCCAGCACCTCCCAGTCCCGGTAAAAGTAACCGCAGCCCTCCGCCATCTCGACCAGCGTGCTGGCGCGCTCCTTCATCACCTCGGCGACCTCGGCCAGATCCGGGCCGCCGACGGTATCCACGCCGCGCTCGTCCAGGAAGGGTCGCAGCAGTTCCGCCAGCCGGTCCTTCGGCGTCGCCTTGATATAGTGTTGATTCAGCCAGCGCAGCTTGTCGGTATTGAACGCCGATGGCGCCCGGTTGATGTCTTTAATTTCAAAGAGTTCCGTCATCTCCTTGACAGAGAATATCTCCTGATCGCCATGTGACCAGCCCAAGCGGACCAGGTAGTTCAACAGCGCCTCGGGCAGATAGCCGTCGCTTTTGTACTGCATCACGCTGACCGCGCCATGGCGTTTCGACAGGCGCGCGCCGTCGTCGCCGAGGATCATCGGCACATGCGCGTAGCGTGGCGGCTCGCCACCCAGCGCGCGGATGATATGCATCTGCCTCGGCGTGTTGTTCAGGTGATCGTCGCCACGGATCACGTGACTGATGCGCATGTCCATGTCATCGACGACCACGGTCAGGTTATAGGTCGGCGAACCGTCGGTGCGCTGGATGATCAGATCGTCCAATTCGGCATTCGGTACAACGACACGGCCGCGCACCAGGTCATCGATCACCGTTTCGCCCTCGCCCGGGGTGCGGAACCGGATCACATGCGGCTCGTCGGCGCCGACATCGGCATCCCGGCAGCGGCCGTCGTAACGTGGCTTCTGCTTGTTGCGCATCTGCTCCTCGCGCAGGGCATCAAGGCGTTCTTTCGGGCAGTTGCAGCGATAAGCCAAGCCTTTTTCGAGAAGCTGCGCGATAACCGCTTTGTAGCGGTCGAAGCGATCGGTCTGGAAGATCGGTCCCTCATCGGCATCCAGACCCAACCAGGCCATGCCCTCGAGGATCGCATCGACCGACTCCCGGGTGGAGCGCTCCAGGTCGGTATCCTCGATGCGTAACACGAACTGGCCGCCATGCTTGCGCGCATAGAGCCAGGAGAACAGCGCGGTGCGCGCGCCGCCGACATGCAGATAACCGGTCGGGCTGGGGGCAAAACGGGTGCGGACGCTCATGGGTTTGCTACCACTGATACCAAAACCGGCCATTGTACCCAAATATCATCGCGCGATGGGAGCGCCCAAGGAAATTCAGGCGAGACCCGCCGGCCCCTTTCCATTAGAATACGCGCCCATCGATTTCAAACAAACCTCAGGAGACACATCCAAATGAGACTGATACTTCTCGGCGCGCCCGGCGCGGGCAAGGGCACCGTGGCCAAACTGCTGACCGCCATCGACGGCTCCGTACAGATTTCCACCGGCGACATCCTGCGCGCCGCGGTCAAGGAAGGCACCGACCTCGGTAAGGAAGCCCAGGGCTACATGAGCCGTGGCGAGCTGGTTCCCGACGCGTTGATCATGGGCATCATGGGCGAGCGCCTGCTGGAAGACGACTGCAAATCCGGCTTCCTGCTCGACGGCTTCCCACGCACCATCCCGCAGGCCGAGGCGCTGAAGGAACTGCTGACTAAACTGAACATCGAGCTGGACGGCGTAGTCAACCTGAACGTGCCGCGCGACGTCATCCTGGACCGCCTGACCACCCGTCGCACCTGCGAAGACTGCGGCGCCATCTAC
>JALULB010000069.1:0-368 GCA_027041035.1 Sedimenticola sp.
ATACTGATCACCGCCGGCCGCTGTCGTCCGGCTGATAACCGAGCAGACGCAATTTCCCATCGAGCCGCCGTTGCTCTTGCGCGCTGAGCTCGACCGGCTTGAAATCCTTCGCGTAGATGTAGCTGCGCACCACCCAGTAGGTCGCGCCGGCGGTGATCAGTATGGTCGCGAGAACGATCCATGCCACCGAACTGGCGCGCAGACCGCGATTCGTCGGGGTTTCGGTATTCGTCATCTTGCGGTCTCCTGCGAAAAGTATGATGGAAGGTAACTACTCAGCGAGTCGTTCAAAACATGGGTAACTGCTCAGATCGCCGCTGAAATGCGTCAGATCAAGGCAAAAAATGTGATCGTTACAGGGATGTAAC
>JALULB010000069.1:378-4902 GCA_027041035.1 Sedimenticola sp.
CTTATTAGGGCAATGCAGGAGCAATTGCCGGGTTACACGTGTAAATGACCATTTTTGAACGCAGAGCTGGCGCATTTCAGCGGTTAGCTGAGTAGTTACGGTGGAAGGCTGTATACTCGCCGCCCATGGGTTTTCGGTTTTCCAGGCCGCTCCTCGCGGCAACCGAAGGAAATTATCCCGTGGAATCAACAGACGGACAAGAGCATGCGTCTTTCATGAATCCCCAGGAATGGAGTCCTTCACCGCCGCGATGACAGCCTTGGGATTTCGATCGACAACCTTCAGCAAGACCCTGGCGGCTCCGCGCGGTGCGCGCAGCCCCTGTTCCCAGTGCCGTAGCGTGCCCAATGAAATACCGAAGGTTGCGCAAAAACGCTCTTGAGTCATGCCGGTTTTGTCGCGAATCGCCTTCACGTCTATCTCGTTTGGCTTATGCTCCACGACAGCAGATTCTTTCCCTGCGGCATGACCCGCCGCATCCTTCAGGCCAGCGGCGATCTCAGTGAATGCCCTGCTCATTTCTTCGTCTCCAATAAGCTACCAATTCGGTCACAGCCTTTGCCAAACTCTGCTTTTCCTCGGCGGACAGGTTGGCTTTTTCGTTCTTCCCTAAAGCCGCCAACAGGTACAGCGGCATCATTCCACTGTGGAAGTAGTAGATCACCCTGATGCCCCACGCTTTCCCTTGCCATGACGTGCCCAACGGAGCTTTCGGATGCCACCCGTACATTGAACCATGACACCCGCGCCGGGATGTTCAGCCAGATAAGCGACCAGATCCATTCTTTCTTCACTCGGATAGCAAGCTATTGATTTTTCGTCGAAAGGGTCCTGTTTCCGCGACCGTGATCATGTACCGATAATATACGCCATTGGCGCACCCCGCAACTGCCCCCTCGGCGTTGAATGGCGGGTAACTGCTCAGATCGCCGCTGAAATGCGTCAGATCAAGGCAAAAAATGTGATCGTTACAGGGATGTAACTTATTAGGGCAATGCAGGAGCAATTGCCGGGTTACATGTGTAAATGACCATTTTTGAACGCAGAGCTGGCGCATTTCAGCGGTTAGCTGAGTAGTTACAATGGCGGAGGCTATACCTCAACGGCAATCCGCCGCCGGATTGCGCAACGCCGCCACTACCCGCTCGACGCGCTGTGCCGCCTGGCGATCCATCTCGTTACGCACCGGCTCGGACAGCAGCCAGCCGAGCGGCGTCGGTCCACGTTCGTCGCTCAGGCCGAGTTGCAGGAACAGACCTCCGCGCTCGCGCACCAGGTCACGCAACCGGGCGCGCGCGTAGCTGCCACGCGCGGAGCGCGCCTGGATCATGGTGCGCACCGGCGCGAGCAGTTCGGCAAATCCGTCGCTCTGGCGATAGCGGTGGCGGTCGCTCGGCGGCTTGCAGCCGTCGCCGAGCGCCGGGTCGTTGGTGATCATCAGCACCACCGGACGCACGACCCGCGCCGGTGGCCGTTTGGCGGCGGCGATCGACAGCAGGCGCGCGGCGGTGGTCGCGCCGGAGTTCTCGAAATAGCCGCCGTCGACCAAGTGAGCGATGCTGTCACCGGCGCGCGCGCAGTGCTTGCGGCCCTTGTCGCGGCACGCTCCGTCGGCGTTGTCGAATTTCCTCACCGTGCCGGCCGGACTGAAATAGGTGAAGCGCGCGGCATTGTGTATCGCCGTGCTGACACGCAGATCGCGCCCGACCAGCTCGAACTGATCCAGCGCATCGACGAAGTCGTCGCCGAGCGCGAGTTCCGACGCGATCACGCGCTTGCCACTCTCGACCTCGGTGCTGTTCAGCAGCAGCGCCGGCAGGCCGACGGGCACGCGACCAGTGGGCAGCACAAAAGACCCGGCGAAGCGCGAAGTAGCGGTGACATCCCGCCAGGCGTGTTCCCAGCGGGTTTCGAGCACCGCCGCGCGATCGAAGCTTTCGACCGGAACCGGCAGGATGCGCTGCATCAGGTCCGGGTACAGCAGGTAGGCCAGGCCCGGCGAGAAGAAATCCTCGGAAAGGATACGCCGCGCGAGGCACTGCCGGGCGCCGATCCCGGGTGGGCAGGCGGCGGCCGAAGACTCGTCGACCGGCAGTTCCTGAAGCAGGCGGAACAGGCTGGCGCCCAAGCCGCCACCGGACACCGCGCTGATCGCGAAGGTGCGCGACACGAAGCCCGGCTGCCGATCGGCGAGACGGCTCAGCAACGCGGCGGTCCAGTAGGCCGCGCGGATGCCGCCGCCCTCGGAGACGACGATGAAGTAGTAACCGTCGGTGACATCGCCGCTATCCAGCGGCGCATCGGGTACCCGTCGCCACCAATCGGCGGCATGCCACGGCGCGCTAATGCGCTGCTCGAAACGCTTGCCGTCGAGCACGCGTACCGCGTGATTGTCGTTGATGAAGCTGAACGCGAAGGCCAGCACCAGAATCAGCGTGACCAATGGCGCGCGCAAGCGGTGACCGGCCCACACCACCGCCGAACCGAACGCCACCCAGGTGACGGCGGCAAGCATCAACACCGCGCCGGCGCCGATCCACGCGGCGAAACCGGGTGCGCGCCAGTAGACGACGAACAACGCCGTCAGCAACAGGAGTGCCGCGAACAGGATCCAGCGGCTGATCATCGGCAGTTGACGGAAACCCGACAAGTGCTGGCGATAGAGCGCGGCCGGATCCACGTTCGGCCACCAGCGTCGCACCAGCCGATAGCGGTAGCTCAGGGCGAGCCACAGCAGCATGCCGCCCAGCAGGCAGAAACCGACATGCCACAGCAGCACGTCGTCGTCGGGATTGCGTACCGTCGGCTCGCCCCAGGCGCGCCAGAACGACCACGCGAGCACGAACCAGACGCTGGCGCCGAGCACACGCGGCAGCCACATGCGCATCAGGCCACGCAGTTGGCTCTCGCGCCACCAGCGGATGGTGCCCGGTGGCGGCGTGGCGGTGTCCTCGTCGACATCATAGAAATGGAACTGGAGCATCAGGCGCGCGAAATACCAACTGCTCAGCGACCACAGCAGCAACCCGAGATACAGAAACACCACATGCACGCCATCATGGACGCCGAGACGCAGCACATCGCGCCCCTGCGACGAAAACGCGAAGAACAGGAAACCCATCGCCAACACGATGACGCTGAAGCGCGCCGGCTTCAACACGCTGAAGATATCCCACAGCGTGATCCACGCGGCCATCGGCAATGTCACAAGGCGATCGAGAAAACGGCGCATGCCGTTACTCTAGTCGAATAGCCTCCGCCAGCCAAACCTCGGAACTCCCGCACGCACCCTTCCGCCCCTGGCGGCGTTGCTCGTCGTTGTGGGGAATGACCCCACCGCCTCCTCGCGCCTTGCCAGGAACGCAATGGCACGCACGCTAGGAGGCTGTCCGAGAATAGAAGCCGTAGCGAGGGGAAGCTGATTTGAGCGGGATTTCTCCCTGATTGGAGGCGAATAGTTGCGCTATTTAACGAGAATCAGGGAGGAATCCAGCCAAATTCAGCTTTTCCGCACGCCTACAGGGATGTAGGTAGGTAGAGCAATGCAGGAGCAATTGCCGAGTAGGCTCTCTATTCTCGGACAGCCTCCTAGCATCCGACGTGTGGCTGGCGGAGGCTATGACCCGACCGAAAAGGAGAGCACATCCTGTAGGAATACGCTGATTCAACCGCCGGCACGTTGCAGCAGATAGTCGATCAGCAGCCCGAAATAGACACTCATGCCGACGCAATTGTTGCTCGTGAAGGCGGCAAAGCAATCGCGCGGTTCACGCCGCTGGATGAGCTTCTGCTGGCGCAGGAAGAACAGCCCGGCGACAGCGAGGCCGACATAATAAGCCCAGCCGCGCCCGGCCAGCAGGCCGGCCCAGGCCAGCAGCCCGAGCATCAGCGCCTGCAACAGGCCGATGATCAAGCGATCGTGACGACCGAACAGGATCGCGGTCGACTTGACGCCGATCTTCAGGTCGTCCTCGCGATCGACCATCGCGTATTCGGTATCGTAGATCAGCGCCCAGACGATGGTCGCCGCGAACAATACCCAGCCGACCGGCGGCACCTGCTGTTGCAAGGCGGTGAACGCCATCGGCACCGCCATGCCGAAGGCCACGCCGAGCACCAGCTGCGGCAGATGGGTAAAACGCTTCATGAACGGATAGACCGCCGCGAGTATCACCGCGACGAACGACAGGCGGATGGTTTCGGCATTCAGCCGCAACACCAGCAGAAACGCCAGCAGCGACAGAACCGCGAACACCGCCAGCGCCTCCCAGGCATGGATGTCGCCGGTCACCAGCGGCCGTTTCCCGGTGCGCTCGACCTTGCCGTCGATATCGCGGTCGGCGAAATCGTTGATCGCGCAACGGGCCGAGCGCGTCAGGGAGGCGGTGAGGAGGAAGATCGGCATCAGCCGCGACGGCGTCGTCATCGTCCCGGATTCGGAAACCGTGATGGAAGCGGGCGACGAGGTCTATGTGGCGACCGACGCGGAGCAGGCGGCGCGGGTGCTGGGCCTGTTCGGCCTGC
>JALULB010000070.1 GCA_027041035.1 Sedimenticola sp.
TCTATTACCTCACCAAGCCGTTCGATGAGGAGATGCTGCAAAACGTCGTCGCCACGGCAGTGGAGGACCGCCGCCGATACCGCCAGATGCAGGAATCCATCGATGCTGCTTCGCGTCTGTTCGGCATGATGCGCCGCGCCAGCTTCCAGATCCGCACGGTAGATGAGAGTCGTGATCTGGCGACCATGCTGGCGAATGCCTGCCCGGACCCGAATCGCTCGGTTGTCGGCTTGTTGGAACTGCTGCTGAACGCCGTCGAGCATGGCAACCTGGGCATCACCTATGCGGAAAAATCGCGCTTGCGCGAGCAAGGTACCTGGGAGCAGGAGATCGAGCGACGCCTGCGCACCCCGGGCTATGCCGAGCGTTGGGTCGATGTCGGCTTTACGCGTGACGACAACGCGGTGGAGATCCATATCAAGGATCAGGGCGAGGGCTTCGAATGGGAGAAGTACCTGGATTTCGATCCGGAACGCGCTTTCGACAGCCACGGTCGCGGCATTGCGATGTCGCGCATGATGAGCTTCGACGAGATGGCCTACCAGGGACGAGGCAACGAGGTGATCGTCAAGGTGTATCTCGACCAGGCGCGCCGCGAAGCGGCCTGATCGCGGTCTCCTGGATCAGGAGAATTTTCCAAGCTTCCCGAGCAGGAAGTCCACGGCGGATTCCTGGGCGATCATACTGGCTGCCTCGTCGGTGCGTCCCTTGTATTCGAACTCTCCCGCGTCCAGCGAACGCTCGCCGATGACGATGCGATGCGGGATGCCGATCAGCTCCATGTCCGCGAACATGAAGCCGGGGCGCACCGGGCGGTCGTCCAACAGCACGTCGATGCCGGCTGCCTCCAGCGTGGCATGCAGCGCCTCCGCCGCTTCGCGCACGCGCGGGGATTTATCCATCTTCATCGGACAGATCGCGACCTCGAACGGCGCGATGGCCGCCGGCCAGACGATGCCGCGATCGTCGTGATGCTGCTCTATCGCGGCGCCGACGACGCGCGACACGCCGATGCCATAGCAACCCATCGTCATAATCTGGCTCTTGCCGTTCTCGTCCAGCACCTCGGCCTGCATCGCTTTCGCGTACTTGTCGCCGAGCTGGAATATGTGCCCGACCTCGATGCCGCGCGCGATGGTCAGGTGACCTTTTCCGTCGGGGCTGGGGTCGCCTTCCTGGACATTGCGCAGATCCGCCGCGCGGGGCAATGGCAGGTCGCGTTCCCAGTTGACGCCGGTACGGTGTTTGTCGTCCTGGTTGGCGCCGCAGACGAAGTCGGCGACCGCCAGCGCGGCGTGGTCGGCGATGATCGGGATATCCAGTCCCAGTGGACCGATCGAGCCGGCGTGCGCGCCGCAGGCGCTCAGGATCTGCTCGTCATCTGCCAGCGTCAGTGGCGAGCCGACGCCGTCGAGTTTGGCGGCCTTCAGTTCGTTCAGTTCGTGGTCACCGCGTACTACCAGCGCGACCAGGCTGCCTTCCTCCTCGCCAGCGACGATCAGGGTTTTCAGGGTTTGGGCCGGCGATACCTTCAGGAAACCGGCAACCTCCTCGATGCTGTGTTTCCCGGGCGTGTCGACGACTTGCATCGCCTGCGTGGGTTCGGCTCGCGGTGTCGCCGGCGGAACCGCCTCGGCCATCTCGACATTCGCGGCATAGTCGCTGCCGGTGGAAAAGGCGATGGCGTCCTCGCCGGCGGCGGCCAGGACATGAAACTCATGCGAGGCGTTGCCGCCGATGCTGCCGGTATCGGCCTGCACCGCGCGGAACTTCAGACCACAGCGGCTGAAGATGCGGCTGTAGGTCTGGTACATCCGGTCATAGGTATGCTGCAACGAGTCCTGGTCCAGATGAAACGAGTAGGCATCCTTCATCAGGAACTCACGTGCGCGCATGACGCCGAAGCGCGGCCGGATCTCGTCGCGAAACTTGGTCTGGATCTGGTAGAAGTTGATCGGCAGCTGCTTGTAGCTGCGCAGCTCGTTGCGTGCCAGGTCGGTGATGATCTCCTCGTGCGTCGGGCCGAGGCAGAACTCCCGCTGGTGACGGTCGCGAAAGCGCAACAGCTCGGGACCGTACTGCTCCCAGCGTCCGGATTCCCGCCACAGCTCGGCGGGCTGCACCACCGGCATCAGGGTTTCCAACGCGCCCGCGTCGTTCATCTCCTCGCGCACGATCCGTTCGACCTTGCGCAGCACGCGCAATCCCATCGGCAGCCAGGTGTACAGCCCGGAGGCCAGTTTGCGCACCAGGCCAGCGCGCAGCATAAGCCGGTGACTGGCGATCTCGGCATCCGCCGGGGTTTCTTTCAGGGTCTGGATATGGAAATTACTGGTGCGCATGCTGGTGGTTTCCGGTCGCTGGTAACTGAACAGACGCGGATATTACCAAAGCTGCGTCGTGTCAGACAGACGAGCGTAAAGCTCGGCATGCATCAGCCGCTGAATGTGGTGTGAACACACATGCCATCAGGAGACGCCCATGTCGCTCATTCGAACGCTTTATTCGCTGCTTTGCGAGGTCATGCAGGCCTGGTTTCCGGCGCCTGTGCTTGGGGTTTGCCAGCGCGCTGCTGGTGGTCTTCCTGTTGCCCGCCGAAGCCGGTTCTTCGGGCCTGTCGGCGAGTCTGTTCAGCTGGGTGCGGGACGCCTATGGCGCTGAGGCCAGGGAGCGGGTGGAGGCCTGGTCGCGATTGCTGGCACGGGCCGCGGATCTGCCAGAATGGCGCCAGCTCGAAACGGTCAACGATTTCTTCAACCGGGTGCCCTACCTGTCGGACAGCCAGATCTGGGGGCGCGAGGACTACTGGGCGACGCCTGTCGAGATGCTCGCCCAGGATGCCGCCGATTGCGAGGACTACGCAATCGCAAAATACTATACCCTGCGTCAGTTGGGGGTCGCCGAGGACAAGCTGCGTATCGCCTACGTGAAGGCGCTGAACCTGGATCAGGCGCACATGGTGCTGACCTACTACCCGACGCCGGACGCGGTGCCGCTGGTACTGGACAATCTCCAGGGGCGTATCGAGCGCGCCACCGAACGTACCGACCTGAAGCCGGTATACAGCTTCAATGGCGACGGTCTGTGGCTGGCGGTCAGCCGCGCCGAGGGCCGGCGTGTCGGCGACGCCGGACGCATCAAACTATGGCAGAATCTATTGACTAAGCTGGGCCTTGAGATGTCCCGGTAACTATTGAGAATCCCTTCATGAGTTTGTCCCGACAACTGCTCGTTCTGATCGTCCTGCTGCTGTTGCTGGCATTTGCCGGCAGTTTCTGGATCGCCTTGGGTAACACCCGTGACTATGTGCAGCGGCAGTCCGCCTCGCATGCGCGGGATACCGCCAAGGCTCTCGGGCTGGCGGCGAGTAGTGCGCTGCATGACGAGGATAGGGCGACCCTGATCGCGATGGCTCGCGCGCTGTTCGACAGCGGTTATTATCAGAAGCTGCGCATCGTGAAGCAGAACGGCGAGGCGCTCGTGGATCTGCGCCAGCCGGGTGACGCGGATGTGCCGGACTGGTTCCGTCATCTGTGGCCGTTGCGACCGGCGGAGCAAGCCGCGCCGGTGATGAACGGCTGGCGGCAGGCTGGTCGGGTCGTGGTGCAGAGCCATCCGGGACTGGCCTATCGCCAGCTATGGAACAACGCGCGGGATCTGCTACTGTGGTTTCTGGGACTCGCGGCGGTCGCGCTGGTGTTGGGCCTGCTGCTGCTGCGCGCGCTGCTGCGACCACTGCAATCGATCGAAGCGCGCGCGGCGGCGATCTGCGAGCAGGATTTCGGGCATATCGAAGAACGCCCACGCAGTCGCGAACTGGCGCGCATCGTCACGGCCATGAATCACGCCACCGATCGCGTCAGGCAGATGCTCGCGGACAAGGACAATCTGGTCGCCGCGTTGCGCGAACAGGTTTATCAGCATCCGGTCACCCATCTGCCGAACCGGCGCTTCTTCATGAATCACTTGGAACGCGAGCTGGATTCGCCGGAAACCCATGCATCCGGCGCCTTGTTGCTGATCCAGGTCGCCGGATTCAAGGGCTATAACGATCGCAATGGCTACGTACGGGGTGATGAGCTGTTGCGGCGCGTAGCCGCTGTGTTGTCCCCCCTGGCCGGTGAGAAGATGCAGCTTGCCCACCTGAATGGCGCTGATTTCATCTTGCTGGCGGCGGGCTCGGGGCGCGACCAAAGCCTGCAACTTGCGGAACAACTGCGGGATGCCGTTGGCGCGGAGCTGATCGATACACTACTGGATTGTCGTATCGGTGTTGCTTTTTATCAGTGTCCCGAACTCGGGCGGGCGTTGCTGGCGCGTGCCGACGCGGCCTTGCGCAAGGCGGCCGGGGATATCGAGCGTATCGGCGTGTCCGAGGATATCGCCGCCGAGATGCTCGATGGCTATACCGTCGCGGCCTGGCGCGAGGAATTGCGGCACGCGGTCGACGACAAGCGGATCCTGTTCGCGTTGCAGCCGGTAAAGCGCGTGCGAGAGCCGGACGACGCAGGCACGGTGTTGCATCTCGAAGCGCTGATGCGGCTGCGCCTTCACGCGGATGGCGGCATTGTCACGGCCGGTCGATTCCTGCCGGTCGCGGAACGTTTCGGCCTGGCAAATGCGCTGGATGTGGCCTTGTTGGGCGCGGTGCTGGCTTGGCTCGGGGAACAGAAGGCGGAAGCACGTCGCCGGATTGCCGTGAATCTGTCGGCGCAAACCCTGGCGATGGAGTCCGAGGCCGGCGCGATTGCCGCGTTGCTCGATGAATACGCCGATCTCAGCGGCGATTTCCTGTCGCTGGAGGTCAACGAGCGGCTGATCACCCGCGTGCCCGGTCATATCGCGGTATTGCGCGGTCTGGCTGATCGATTTGGTG
>JALULB010000071.1 GCA_027041035.1 Sedimenticola sp.
CAGATGGAAGCGGACAACATCCTCGCGCGCAACCAGGAAACACATCAGCAAGCCGCGCTGATGCTGATCGACATGGACAACTTCAAGCAGGTCAACGACCAACTCGGCCACGATGCCGGCGACCGCCTGCTGGTCACCATCGCCGACCGGCTCAACAAAGCCCTGCGCCTGACCGATGTCGCCATGCACAAATCCGCCGAGGTCTCGCGCTACGGTGGTGACGAATTCATGGCCTTGCTGATCGATACCGAAGGCCAGGACGGCGCACGCAAGGCCGTGACGCGCATCAAACGCATGATCGCCGAGCCCATCTCGCTGAACGGCGTCGAGATGATCCCCGGCGTCAGCATCGGCGTCGCCATGGCGCCAGACGACGGCGAGGACCTCAACACCCTGATCCGCAAGGCCGACATGGCCATGTACCGGGCAAAACAATCCGGGCGGAATCAGTTTTGCTTTTACAGTGAAATCGCGCTGGACACGTCGCAAGACAGGCAGCAGGAACACCCGGGTTGAGATACGCGGCGAGGTTCACTTTCAGCTGCGTCCAATAATGCGCATAATGTATATTATGTTAAATAATAGGTCATTCAGTTTGTCATTTGCCGTTATTCCTGATCACGAGCAGCCCGACTGCCTTCTTCGACTGGTCTACATTCAGGTAGAGACATCAACGGCTTCGGGAGAACCGAATCATGCAGCAGGCAACGGAAAAGACCTTTCTTGTCGTCGGCGCGAGTGGCGCTACGGGGCGACTGCTGGTCGGGCAATTGCTCGACCGGGGCGCGCGGGTCAAGGCGCTTGTGCGCTCGCCCGTGAAGCTGCCGGAAACCCTTCGTGATCACCCTCGACTCTTGCTCGTTCATGCCAATCTGCTCGAACTCGGTGCTGAGGATCTCGATGTGCTTACCCGGGACTGCGACGCCATCGCATCCTGTCTGGGCCACAATCTCGACTGGAAAGGGATTTGGGGGCCGCCGTACCGATTGGTGACCGAGGCCACCCGGCGTCTCTGCAACAGTATGAACGCGCAACACCGCGAGGCACCGGGCCGTTTTGTATTGATGAACAGTGCCGGTAACAGTAACTGTGATCTCGATGAGCCGTTATCGCTTGGTCACCGACTCTTGATCGGTTTGATTCGCGTGGCTGTACCACCGCATCGAGACAATGAGCTGGCCGCCGATTGGTTACGGACCCGTTTCGGTGATGGCAGCGAGCAAATGCAATGGTGCGTGGTCCGACCCGATACGTTGATCGACGAAAACGAGCTAAGTGACTATCGGCTGTATCCGTCACCTACCCGCGACGCCCTGTTTGATCCGGGCCGGACCAGCCGCCTGAACGTTGCTCGATTCATGGCTGACCTGATGACAGAGCCGGATACCTGGACCCGATGGCAGGGTCGGATGCCGGTGGTCTACAACCAGGCCGTGGTTGCGTAGTCATCGAGGCAGCGATGGGGAAGCCGTTGCCCCCTATTCTCTCGGTGATCGAGTGACTCGTAAACGCGATGCCAAACAGCCCGTGTCTCGGACTAACCCGCTCTGGAATCCGAGCGATCGATACCCGCCCTGGCGGATCGGTATCACGTACTGGCGCCCGACTATCCCGGCTTCGGTAACAGCGAGCAGCCGCGCATGGAAGTCTTCGACTACAGCTTCGACAATCTGGCCAAACTCATCAAGGGCTTTACCGAAAAGTTGCACATCGGGCGCTACAGCCTCTACCTGATGGACTATGGCGCACCGATAGGATTCCGCCTGGCGGAGAAACATCCGGAACGGGTCGAAGCATTGATCGTGCAAAACGGCAACGCATACAAAGCGGGCCTGCGCGAGTTCTGGGATCCGATACGCGCCTATTGGCAGAACCCCTCTTCGGCCAATGCCGCACCCCTGGCCGGCTTCATCGCCCCGGCGGGCGTGAAGTGGCAATACACGCATGGGGTTCGCGATGCCGAAAAGATCAGTCCCGATAACTGGAACGTCGACCTTCGCCATCTGACGCGCGACGGCAATGCCAGTATCCAGCTCGCACTGTTCTACGACTACCAGAACAACGTACCGCACTATCCCGCATGGCAGGCCTACTTTCGGAAACACCAGCCGCCTACCCTGATCGTGTGGGGGAAGAACGATCATATCTTCCCGGCCGAAGGTGCCTATCCCTATCGGCGCGATCTGAAGAACCTACGCCTCCACCTGCTCGATACTGGCCACTTCGCACTGGAAGAGGACGGCCCCGTCATTGCCGGACTGATCCGCGAGTTCCTGCGATCCGAGCTGCCAGCTCGCTGAAAGCCGCCTGTCCGGCCGGGGTGGATCACACACTACTCCACACCCCGGCCTGGCCCAAATCACAACCGAGGAAAACGAAGATGAGCAGACAAGACCCCAAACCTCCCACGCCCCCGTATACCGCCGCCACGGCCGCGCGGAAAGTCCGCCTGGCCGAGAACGCATGGAACGGACGTGACCCCGACAAGGTCGCGCTGGCCTACACCCCGGACAGCGAGTGGCGTAACCGCGCGGAATTCATTCGCGGACGTGAACAAATCGTTCACTTCCTGCAACGCAAATGGAGAAAAGAACTGGACTACCGATTGATCAAGGAAGCCTGGGCCTTCACGGCCAACCGCATTGCCGTGCGTTTCGCCTACGAATGGCATGACGATACAAACAACTGGTTCCGCTCCCACGGCAACGAAAACTGGGAGTTCGACGACGCCGGGCTGATGCGCCGCCGCATCGCCAGTATCAACGACATGCCGATATCAGAAGCCGAGCGCCTGTATCACTGGCCGTTGGGACCACGACCCGAAGGGCATCCCGGGCTGGGTGAGCTAGGTCTCTAATGGATTTGGAATTGGGGTTGCCGCCGAGCAGGATTGGCCGCTTGGCACTCAGCCCCGGTTTCAGGCATCAGTCGTTATCAAGGTAGCCCCGCTTCCTTGCGTCTTGCCACGAACTAAAGGGTACGGGGGCTAAAAGCCGACTTTTGGCTGGCTGAGGCTATACATCAATGACAGTGGTTTCGGGCAAACTCCCGGAAAGAGTTGCGAACACTTCGTCGAATGCCTTTTCACCCTCCGGGCCGCAGGTATCGGCGTACAATCTTCGGCGAAGCCGCCAATCGAGTTGGTTGATGTCTACCGGATCCAATCTCAAGGCCAACACGCGACCCTCCAGGCGATCCTCGCTAAGTGCGAATTTCACCTCTTCGCGCACCCACTTCGAAGTGACCGCTTTCTCGCTCACAGCGACTATAAACCAGCCGCATTTCGAGATGGCTTGTCCGATCCGGTCGGAAAAATCCTCTGCCAAGTTGATAGACTCCGAGGCGAAGAAAACCTCCATGCCCAGAGATTTCAGAGGCTCCACGAGTAGCCGTTCGATACGTTCCTGCTCCTCATGTACATAGCTAACGAAGATGCGTCGGGAGCCTTCGCTGGGTCGCAAGCCGCGAATGTCGTAAATCTCGAAATCCAGCGGCACCTGCTGATCGGGTTTCTTCAGCGTAAAAGTTGTTGGGCCATCGGCCTGTTGAATAACATGCCGGGCGGCTTGCCAAGACAACCGATCGCAGAGCACGCGCTTGCCATTTCTGGCTTCGCGCTCCAGCGCGGCAGCCAAAACCACCGGTGTGCCGATGGCGGTGAATTCATGCATGTCATCACTCCCAACCATGCCGAGTATCACGTCGTCGGTGGCGATACCAACGCCGATATCCAGAAAGCCTAGGCTGCGGTTCGTGGTGTTTTTCCAGCCGCGCAGCAGTTTTTCGAACCCCAGGATCATCGCGAAGGCCGCTCTCACCGCATTTACACTTGCCTCTGGCCCGCGAAAAAGCGCCATCAGGCCATCACCAAGGAATTTGTTCACGATGCCCTCGCGTTTTACCACAACGGTCGACAGCATCGACAGATAATCGCTGGTCATCTGTTGAATCCTTTCCGGATTGCCCATCACTGCACAAAGCTGGGTAAATCCTCGCATGTCGACGAATAAGGTGGTGAGAAACTCGCGCGTTGCAGGCAGGCCCTGCGGAGATATTTTAGCGAGGAGATCTTCGCGCACCTCGGGCAAGGCGTACAACCCGCTGCTGGAGATCAGTTTTTCAAAGGTAGTTGCGTTGTAGAGAGCGATCGTCGACTGAGTGGCAAGCGCTTGCAACAGCTCGAGATCCTGCTGATCGTAACGCTTTGCACCTTCCGCCTTATTCAGGATCTGAAGCACCCCGTAACACTGGTCGAGATGGATTAGCGGCACGCATACCATCGATTTGGTGACGAAAGTTGTTTGCTCGTCGATGGTCTTGTAGTGATCTTTGTTAACCGCGAGGTCGTTGTCGATGAGGGGTTCGCGCGTGCTGAATACCTTGCCGGCCTTACCTTGACCCGGCGGGATTCGGATACTGGATAGATCATTCTCGGTCGGCCCAATCGCGGCGGCGAAATATAGGTCGTCGTACTCGTCGTCATGCAGGATCACCGAGCCGGCGGTGGAATCAGAGAGATCACACGCAATCTTCAGCAATGAGTGCAACACCTGCTTCAGATCAAGTCTCGAATTGAGATGGTTACCCGATTTAACCAAGGCAAGCAGCTGTTCCTTGGTCAACGAGCTGACGGCGCCGGTATTCATTTCTTTTCCCCGCTTTGAACGCCTGTCCCAGACGCTATCCTGATGAGCGATCTTCGCCTCATCGGCGTCAGTATAGTAGTTGTTATCGAAAGCTGGAACGCCAGCCCGATGATGCAGGTGTACCGGTTTCGTATTCAAGCCTGAATATGGAGACAAGGCTATTGAACCCAGATATTGGAGTTCTGTTGCGTAAAAACATATATAACATACTGTTATATAT
>JALULB010000072.1 GCA_027041035.1 Sedimenticola sp.
AACCGCGCCGACCGGCTGGGAGATGGACATGTCGTTGTCGTTCAGCACCACCAGCAGGTTCTCGTCCAACGAGCCGGCATGGTTCAACGCCTCGAAAGCCATGCCGGCGGACAGTGCGCCATCGCCGATGATCGGCACGACCTGGCGCGAAACCCCTTGCCGACGCGCGGCAATGGCCATGCCCAGGCCGGCGCCGATCGAGGTACTGGAATGACCGGCGCCAAAGGCATCGTATTCGCTTTCGTCGCGACGCAGAAAACCGGACAGCCCGTCCTTGCGCCGCAGGCTGGACATGCGCTCGCGGCGACCGGTGAGGATCTTGTGCGGGTAGGCCTGGTGACCGACATCCCACAGCAGTCGGTCATGCGGGGTATCGAAGACATAGTGCAGCGCGACCGTGAGTTCGACCACGCCCAGCCCGGCCGCCAAGTGACCGCCGGTGCGCGATACCGTCTCGATGAGGAAATCGCGCAGTTCATCGGCCAGTCGCGGCAACTCCTCGGGCGCCAGCCGGCGTAGATCGGCGGGCAGATCGACCTGCCGGAGCAACGCGTGCCTGCTCCCGCCCTCGTCCAGATACGGCGACAGGGCATCAGATGGCAGCGACTGGTTCATATCAGTATCAAAATGGCGGTTTCCGGACGTGGGTCAGAAAAGATGATTCCAGCGCGATTCCTGATCCGTAAGGTGTTAATTGTACCCCAAATTCGCCACGCCATGCGGCCAGCGGCGAATTTTTGCTAGGAGGCTGTCGGGTTATGGGGGATCATAGCGAGGAGGTGGGAGAGCGAGGCCAAATGTTTCCGGTTTTGAGGCGCATAGTGGGCCTATGTAACGAAAAAACGGGGATATTTGGGCCGCCCTCCCATCTTCGCAGTAGATTCATCCATAACCCGACAGGCTCCTAGTATTCCGCCGATGATAGACCGAGCCACCCGCAAGGCACGCCGCGACAAACGCCAGCAGGCGTTGCGCCGCTACGAAAAACACCGCCAGCGCAACGTGCTCGCGCAACCCGGCGCGCACCACTTCGCCATCGTCCTGGATCACCTGAAGGCCGGTTTCAACGTACCGAAGATCTTCCGCAGCGCGGAGGTATTCGGCGCCAGCGAGGTGCATCTCGTCGGCATCGGCGCATTCGATGTCAACCCGGCAAAGGGTGCGTTCAAGAGCGTGCCGGCGCGTTTTCACGACGACTTCGGCGCCTGTCATGCCGATCTGCGCGAGCGCGGCTTCTCCCTGTTTGCGCTGGAGGCCGGTTGTGACACGCCGTTGACCGCCGCCGAGTTCCCGGAGCGAAGCGCTTTCATCTTCGGCCACGAGGAGATTGGGCTGAGCTTCGCTCGCGACGACTACCCCGATGTCGGCTGTCTGGCCATCCCGCAGTTCGGGCGTATCGAAAGCCTGAACGTCAGCGTTGCCGCCTCGATCGTGATGTATGAATACATCCGCCAACATGCGGCTCGATGAGCTGATCGTCGGCCAGGGGCTGGCCGGCAGTCTGCTCGCCTGGCACCTGATCGAGGCCGGTCGCCGGGTCGCGGTCATCGACGACGCCGACCGGGACAACGCCAGCCGCGTGGCCGCCGGCCTGCTGAACCCGCTGGCCGGTCGACGCCTGCGCCTGCCCGCCCGGCTGGATCCGGTGCTGGACGCCTCGCTGACGTTGTGGCGGCGCCTGGAACGGGCGTTTGGCCAGACCTTCTTTCACCCGCTGCCGATGCTGCGGATATTCCGTGACCGCGAACAGCGGCGTCTGTTCGAGACCCTGCGCCGCGAACCGGCCTACCGCGCCTTCCTCGCCGGCCGCGCCGAGGTCAACGACGCCATCCTGATGCCGGACGGCGGCTTCATTCAAAGCCAGACCGGCTGGCTGGATACCACCGCATTGCTCGATGCGCTACGCGCCTGGCTCGTCGAGCGCCATGCGCTGATCGAGACGCGTTGCGACAGCGACGAATTCGTACCACGACCGGATCATGTGCGCTGGCGGGAACGACAAGCCGACCGGGTGATCTTCTGCGAGGGCTGGCATCTGCGCCAGAATCACTGGTTCGACTGGCTGCCCTTGCAGCCGGCGAAGGGCGATATCCTCGATCTGGAGACCCGCGAGCAACTACCAGAGCGCATCATCAACAACGGTTGCTGGGCGATTCCGGCGAGCGCCTGCCGGCTGCGCTTCGGCGCGAGCAACCGGTGGCGTTTCGACGACAGCCTGCCCGAGACCGCCGGACGCCGCTGGCTGGAACAACAGCTCGCGCGCCTGTTTCGCTATCCCGAACGTTTCCGTGTCCTGACCCAGCGCGCCGGGGTGCGACCCGGCACCGCCGACCGCCAGCCGTTCATCGGCCGTCATCCCGAGTTTCCCCGACTGCTGGTGTTCAACGGCTTCGGCGCGCGCGGCACCCTGTTCATGCCATTGCACGCCGACGGCCTGACGCGGCATCTGTGTCGGAACGCGCCTTTGCCGGAGGACGCGGACATTCGACGCTACCATGAGCGATATGCCTCTCATGCGCCCGGTTGAACTGGTCCAGGATTTCATCGGGAAACACCTGAAACCCGCCGATATCGCCATCGACGCCACCGCCGGCAACGGCCATGACAGTTGTTTCCTCGCCCGCCTGGTAGGCTCCGAGGGCCATGTGTTCTGTATCGACATCCAGGCAGAGGCGCTGGCGAACACAGCCCACCGCCTGGCCGCCGAACAGCTTGACCGGCGCACGACACTGATCCAGGGCGATCACGCGCGACTGACGCAACTCATCCCACTCGACACGCAGCCGCGCATCCGCGCCATCATGTTCAACCTCGGCTATCTGCCAGGCGGCGACAAACGCATTGTCACCCGCGCCGACAGCACCCGCGCCGCGATCCGCGCCGCGTTGACGCTGCTGCCGGAGACCGGCGTGATGAGCATCGTCAGCTATCGCGGTCATCCCGGTGGGCAGGCCGATCACGACGCCGTCGCCGCCACACTCGCCGAGCGCGGTCGTCGCTACCGTTGCGAGGAAACTCCGGGCGACGGGCCCGTCGCCTGGCTGATTGGATCAGGCTATTCGGCCGATTGAGAATTTCATCCCGCCGGCACCGGTGGCTGGGTTATAATCGCAAGCCCTTTCCAACCCGGCCCGACAACACCAGCCATGTATCATACAGACGATTTGCGCATCACCGGCATCAAGGATGTTTCCTCGCCGGCCCGGATCCGCGAGGAATTCCCGATCACCGAGACGGCCGCAAACACGGTTTTTCGCGCGCGCCGCGACATCCAGCGCATTCTGCAGGGCGAGGACGATCGCCTGCTGGTCATCGTCGGTCCCTGCTCGGTGCATGACACCGAAGCCGCGATGGACTACGCGCGACGCCTGGCCGAGGTTCAAAAGAGCCTGAAGAGCGACCTGATGATCGTGATGCGCGTCTATTTCGAGAAGCCGCGCACCACCGTTGGCTGGAAGGGCCTGATCAACGACCCCGACCTGGATGACAGCTTCCATATCAACAAGGGACTGCGCCTGGCGCGCAAGCTGCTGCTCGACATCAATGAACTCGGCCTGCCGACCGGCACCGAGTATCTCGACCTGATCAGCCCGCAATACATCGCCGACCTGATCAGCTGGGGCGCGATCGGCGCGCGCACCACCGAAAGCCAGGGACACCGCGAACTGGCCTCTGGACTGTCCTGCCCGGTCGGCTTCAAGAACGGCACCGACGGCACCCTGCGCATCGCCGTCGACGCCATCCAGGCCGCGCAACGCCCACATGTCTTCATGTCGCTGACCAAGGAAGGCACCTCGGCGATCTTCGAGACCTCCGGCAACAGCGACACTCACGTCATCCTGCGCGGCGGGAGAAAAACCAACTATGATGCCGCGAGCATCGACGAGGCTGCCGCCGAGATCGAACGCGCGAACCAACGGCCCGCGATCATGGTCGACTTCAGCCACGCGAACAGCCAGAAACAGTATCAACGTCAGGTCGAGGTCGGGAAGGATGTCGCCGCGCAACTCAGCGCCGGCGACGAGCGCATCATCGGCGTGATGATCGAATCCCACCTGGTCGGCGGTCGCCAGGACTGCATCCCCGGTAAGCCACTGACCTACGGCCAGAGCATCACCGATGCCTGCCTGCCATGGGACGACACCAAGCCGCTGCTGGAGATCCTCGCCGAAGCCGTGCGCCAACGACGCAACGTCACCGCCGGCACCGAGGCGTAGTGCAGCCTCCGTCAGGTCCACCCCTGCTGACCATCTGAATTTTTCACGCCCCGGACCTCGACAGCGGCGCGCCACGATTCGCTGAAGATTCCCAAGAGTCGATGATCTGGTAGACTGCTCACGTGCCAAAACCCGCGAGATGATCTACCACCTTGAAACTACCTTCGCAGCCACTTACGTATCTTCGATCTCAGACCCAATCTCGTAAGTAACTCCCCGCTGAATGCCGCAAAGCGATCCAGGCCGGCATGTAGATGTAACATAAAATATGTAGATGGTTTTTTCTTCAGGCAAAACACGTTGGCACAGGTTATGTGGTCTGTACCAAAGCGACGCTTGTGTTCACCATCGCCTTCCGTGAAATCGAGTAATCTATAACGCTGCTCAGCGAATAGATCCTCGATAGCAAGCCAATGCAGCACCGTACCGGCTGACCATTTCGCATATTCTGGATCGTAGCCAAGATAATCGTAAAGCAGCATATCTTCTACAATTCTCAACAAAAGGTAGGAAATCGGCCTATCTTCGTAAAGCAGAACGAACCCACGGACACCATCATTCGCCGCGGCGTTACGTAATTGAGTGAAATACTCCTGATTATCGGGTAGCCCAGCATCCAGCAATCTTTCCTGATATGTGTCTGCGGAGACCTTACGTGCGAATCGATAAAACTCTTCTATTTCACCCGCAGACCGGTACGCACGAAAATCAATACTGCCACCACTAGCTTCGGAAAATTTACGGATCTTTCGACGAATGGTCGATCGGGTTTTCGATCGAAAGCCTTTCGTATAATCTTCGAAACTCTGCCGCATATTAATATAATGACGAAGGAATGTTTTCGGCGTGTAGATATAGTAGCCATCCCTCGCCTCCAACAGCGGTCTTGCCGTTGTAACTGGCAGGCCACGGATCGCGTAGCCTGACATGTCGGATTCCAGTACTTTGTCAGGCGGCAACGACATGTCACTACCTTCGTTGCCCAGACCCACCTCACAGGCCAGGACTTTGAAATGCATGGTACCGAATATAAGATCGCCGATCTGGAACTTCAGCATCTGTTCGGAAACGTGCCAGTCCTGAGCCATAGTCATGGCAGACGCCCCCAGGCTTGTTCTACAAGCCGGGTTAGCGTTGGCAATGCGCCGCAGTGTAGTTGGCTGAACTCTCCATCCACTGGCCGCAGTCGTGGAGAACGGAAATCGATAGTCGTAAATCGCTCGTTATTTTTTGACAGGTACTCACAAAACTTAACGAATCGACCCACAACAACGGAACTTTTCCGAGTCTTTGAATCGTTCAGCATCTCGGCGGAATGCGTAAGTAAAACCAAGTGCTGCCATTTTTCCTGAAACGCATGATTCAGTATCGCTATGAGTTCACCAAGAGAGCAAGCCGTAATCTGCATGGGACGTTGCCGCCCAATACCATCCCGGAAGATAGTCATCGGGACCTCGAGTATATCGCGCACAATTTCGGCCTGATATATGGGTGGATTGAGATCAATCTCACAGGCGGGTTGGTTGCTGTTATAGCTTGAATCGATACCTATATTCGAGGTTGAAAGGGCCCGCAGCGTATCGAAGTTCGCACCAAAATTACCCGCTCTAAATGCATGCAACTTGGGGGCACCAGCAAGCCGGAGAAGTTCGCTTGCTTTATCCAGTAACACAACCTGTTCATCATAACTGAAATAACGAATATGCTGCCTTTTTTCATTAACTTCAGGGAAGAGTGGCAATTTGGCTTCGTCTACCCACTCTGTATGTAGATGTAACTCTACCGACTGCCCCGCATCAAGAATTGTCCCAACAATCTCCGCCAATGAATCTGGACCAAAACGTAACGCAAATAAAGGTTCAACAAAAAATGTTGCTTTTAGTTCGTTATCTTTTAGTACCCGGAGGAGAAACGGTAGACCATATTCACCACTTGGGGTCTTACCGTATATATATTTTTTCAGTGCATCCGGAAAGCATGCATCCAGACTCTTCCAGCCATTGCACCAGAGTTCCGTGTCGACGGTAATCAAGATAGATAAACTCATAAATCATCCTTAAAGTTGTCCATATATTCCATGAACTCGGCAAATGGGAGAGCCGAGAAAAAAAGCTATCACGGAGCACGATAATTTCATGCAAATCTGTCAGTTACGATATCCACGACATCTTCGACTACCGTCGTCCGCATCGATTCCGATAAGGTTGCGAATCGCATTTTTACGCTAACCTGCTGATTATTATAGTTTTTATAGCCAATAAAGAATCATACATGATTCCCTAGAAGCATTGTCCTATACTTGCTTATACAGCGCGTACATTTAGATGCTAACATATCGGACGACTCACTTGCCACACACTACTTCGACCCGTTTGTATTCGGCGGTGGAGGCAGGTGTTGTTCTTCGGCTAGTACTTCCACACAGACAGGGAATCGATATAAAGATGGCTATCTTCAAACGTATCAAATCAGCATGGCAACGTCATGGCGCCGCCGGCTTCCCGAAGTTGCTTTATAAGAACATCAAGTACTATGCAACGAACATGCCATACCGAAAACATGCTTTAAAGTCCGAATTCGATGACGCACATAAAACCGACACCGAAGCCATCAGGGAGATCGGTTCAATGGATATCCAGTCGGATAACGCGCAGTATGCGGTACGCTACCAGCCTTCACCGATTGGATTAACAACACAACTACTGAATGCACTGGATATCGAGTTCGATCAATATACTTTTATCGATTTCGGCGCCGGGAAAGGGAGGGTATTGATGCTGGCATCGGCGTTACCGTTTCGGCGCGTGGTGGGGGTGGAGTTCTGCGCCGAACTACAGCAGACGGCTTTAACCAATATCGCGACATTGGAACCGAAGCAGATTGCCACGGAAGAAGTAACCTGTATTCATGATGATGTGACACGTTTCTCATTGCCGGAAACGCCACTTGTTTGTTATTTCTACAATCCATTTGGCGAAGTGGTGATGAGGCAGGTTGTACAGCGTTTGGAGAAAAGTATCCGTGACAACCCTCGGGATATACTTGTCTTATACCTGGATCCAGCCTGGAGCACACTGTTCGACGACCCATCCCGCTGGTCGATATCCGATCAACAGCCAGGCTACTTGATTGTTCGTGCAAATCTCCACTCACAGGATACATAGAATTGAAAAAAATAGCAAAATATGTATTAAAGCGCGTTTTCAAGGAATACCAGATCAATCGAATATACAGCAGGGATATTTCTGGTAAGCTGCCTGACGCGATATCACCGACTGGGATCCAGGTTGGGCCGATTGAAAAAAAAGAGATGATCCTATTATCATCAGATACTCGCATTAAAGAGCATGCCTATTACGCGGGTGACCATGCCCATGGCTACGGCATCTGGGAGGACGATGATCTTGTCTGTATGTGCTGGTTCTGGGGGGCCGGACACGAAAGGATACCGGGACGATTTGCATCATTGCAGCCAGATGAGGCGATTATGGTCGATTTACTCACCACTGAAAAATGTCGAGGCAGGGGTTATGCCGTATTGATTAGCCAATATGCCGAAAAAAACCTTGCCGCCGCTGGAATAAACCAGTTGTGGACCTGGGTATGGCACAACAACTCCCCATCCATTCGAGTGTTCGAAAAACTGGGATGGGTGTATCGTGGTATTTTAGTCGAGGTAAAATTCGCGGGTATAAAAGACTTTCTGCGCTTCAAGCTGCCTCGCCTCAAGTAGTCTCGTAGATTTTTACATCGGCGACCGGAATGATCGCTTGTGGTGGCGTATATAATCCCTCGGAGTTTGACAGCACGACACCAAGAGCAACGACGAGGCCGCCACCGAGATCGAACGCGTGAACCAAAGACCCGCGATGATGGACGCTTTCAGCCACCGCCAACGACCAGAAACGGTATCTTCGTCAGGCCGAAATCCGGAAGGTTGTCGCCAACCAGAGCATCACCGACACCTGCCCGTCAAGGGACAAAACAAAACCGATCCGGGAGATCCTCGCTGACGCCGCGCACCAACGACGTAAGGTTATCGCCAACATCGATACATAGAACGCAACAAACTCGGTGTCAGCTTTTTTTACATGTAATGAAGGTGGAACAGAACTATACAACTTATTGATATACAAGCTATTTGTCAATTCTATACGAATATCTCCCCCCGAACCTGCGGGAATTTCGTTTACAAATCTTTACAACATCACCCCACCTTGGCATGCCATGCCGATCTCGTTGCCCAATGGCGTCAGAATTCTGTCCGAGCAGGACAGCCCATGCTTCCGTCCACCTGCGTTGTTCATGACGAAAAAGCATCCAAGAAATAACGCTCTCGACAATTTTTTGTCGCGGATGCCTGACGGCACGAACTGGCAAGCAGCTTGCATTGACGTATCACAGGATCTCATACAAATGCGGTATCCGGATTCGGGCGAATGACTCAAGCCATGCGAAGGCGCGAGGGTCCGTCACGTCCAAGTATGAATAGCCTATATAAAGCAGTATACGTAAATGTAACTCAAGGAGTAGCAGATGAAACACTATAAACTTTCCATACTCGCGATCACGATCGGCACGGTATTCATGGTGCCGACCCAGGCCGCGCTGGTAAGTGGATTCGAAGGCGCGAGCGTCTTTGGCGATACCGATAGCACGGCGGGAAGCACCACCTGCCCGCTATGTGATTCCACCGTCAGCTTTGCCGTATGGAAGAATGAGAGTGGAAACTGGCTGAACGATTCATTTTTCAGCGGAGCGGGTACGGCCACGGCATTGGCGCCATTTTCTAGCTCGGTGGATACCACCGCGAACTATGTATACCTGTACCAGGTCAACAACACAGATCCGCTCGCTCCACCCGAACAGGAATTGGAAAACTTCAATATTTCGTTTGGGCCGGTCGGTACCGCGGTACCTTTCACCAGTGGTGGTTACTTCGACGGAACCGTATTCAGCGGCTTGAGCAGCGCGCTGGTTCCACTGGACGTGCCAAACAATCATACGCCGTCGTTGCTGACCAGCGTAGGCAACCTGGTTGCCGGTGTCGGCGTCAATCCGGATGGTCTGTCCCAGCTTGTCATCACCAGCAACGCGGTGCAGAACTCCGCTCTGCCCGCCGAAGGCATGCTCTACAGTTGGAACGTGGGCAATGAAATCCAGCCTGGCGCCGCTTCCAGCGTGGTATTCCTGACATCGAACAAAGCGCCAGTCTATCAGTGGGCGGAAACCGAATCCCCGGGAGGTAGCGGCACGGCCGGCGACGTTCCATCGGTTCCGGTTCCGGCCACGCTGCCACTGCTGGCGCTTGGACTTATCGGAATACGGCGCTTCCGCGGAAAGAAGTGAAGTGGCAGGAAACGTAGATCGGACTTGGACGATACAAATCGCGCGTAACCGCGAAGACGTGATACCGATCTACTCGATTTCGCCATCTCGTTGAATAGCGGGGCAAGAGTCAGGCGCATCCTAGTGCCTGGCTCACCCCGACAAGCCAAGCAAGCAAAAGCCCCGCCAGAAGCACGGGGCTTTTTTTCGTTTATCCGCTCAATGGCTCAGACGATATTCCATGGGCACTTGCAGCGGCCACCGGCGCAGTCCGAGCGCTTTCGGCAATGGCTTGAAGCGGCCTATCGATCGCAGCACCTTCAGCGCGGCGTTGTCCAGCGCCTTGACGCCAGAGCTTTTCACCAGGCGGATGTTCTCCAGCCTGCCATCCGCGAGGATATCGAAACCCAGTTGGACCGTGCCCTCGCGACCACGACGCAAGGCGCGTTTCGGATAGAACCTGCGCTTGCGCAGTTCCGCTGTCAGCGCGGCCTTGTAGCTGGCGCGGATGTCCTGGATGCTGGCGGCCGATGGCCGCGCCACGGACGCGGGTGTCTGGCTGGGCCGCGCGCGCGAGGCGATCATGCGTTGCAGATCACGCAGGCTGTCATCCGGGCGCGGCGTGCTCGTCCTGGGCGCGGGCAGCGCTTTCACGTGGCGTTTCCTTGGCTTTTTTCGCGGCTTCTTTTTCACCTTTCTCGGCAGTACCTTACGCGCCAGCGGCTTCGGTTTTTGCACCTTCGGCGGCGGCTCGGGTTGGGTTTTTACTGGCGGCGCGACCTCGGGAGGAGGCGGAGTCGGCGGCGTTTTTTTCGCCGTGGGCGCCGGAAGCGGGCGCGCGACGCTGACGCTGGCCAGATCGATGATCAGCGGCGCCGGGCTGGGCGGCGATTCGATCTCGCCGGCGTTCAGCGCCCACCAGCCAATGCCGGCATGCGCCAGCAGCGAGAGCAGCAGACCGAACAGCGTGCAGCGTCTCATCGGCGAAGCATCAGCCGGAAGGCTCGGCGACGATCGCGACCTGGCTGAATCGATCGCGCTTCAAGCGGTTGATCACGACGATGAACGCTTGAAACGGCGCCTGCGCATCGACGCGCAGGGTAATGGGCGTGTCTTTTGCCGAGCCTTGCAGGCTGTCGCTCAAGCGCTCCAGCGTGACGGCCTCGTTGTCGAGAAACAGTGAGCTGTCCTTGAGCACCGAGATCTCGTGTGGCGTGGTTTCGGCGGCGGCCAGTTCGTCGCTGGTCTTCGGCAGTTCCATCGGGATCATGCCCTTGGCGATGAAGGTCGCGGTGGTCAGCACGATGGCGAGCAGCACCAACATGATGTCGATGAATGGAATCACATTGATCTGATCGAAGCGCTTCACGAGTTCAGCTCGTTCCAGCGCGCGGTGAGCACATCGACATGCCGCATCAAGGCGTTGTAGAACATGATCGACGGAATCGCCACGACCAGCCCGGCGGCGGTCGCCTTCAGCGCCAGCGCGAGACCGAGCATGATCGCCTTGGTATCGATGGCGCCGCCCTGCCCCATGTCGTAGAAGGTGATCAGGATGCCGAGTACGGTGCCCAACAGGCCGACGTAGGGCGCGTTCACGCCTATCGTCGAGATCACGGTCAGATGCCGGGTCAACGAGACGAACAGGCGATCGCGATTCGGTATCTCTTCCAATTTCACGCGCCAGTAGTAAAGGTAGCGCTCGAATACAAAGGTCAGCATGACGACGCTCATGAAACCCAGAGTGCCGAGTACGAGATAGTCGAGATTGTGTTTGAGAAATTCCATAAGGCTTGCCGGCTAGAAAACGAGCGGGATTCTATCACCCGATAACCTAAAAAGGCCGGCCCATGTCGCCACATGAGCTGACCTGATCACAACACACTGTTTTATTCAGGTAACTACTCGCCCCTGGCTTCTCAACGCTATTCAATCACCGCTATTGGCTGTTTCTGGAGGAAACGTCGGCGGCAGGGATGCCGTCGTCGAGCCTACAGGGATGTATTGACGGCGTTTTCCGGAAGAAACAGCCCATAGCGGTGACGACTACTGCCGGGAGCGAGTAGTTACCTTTTCAGAACTTCAACGTCGCCCGAACGAACAGGCTGCGCCCCGCGCCGGGAATCCGTTCGCCCACCGCCAGGTCGACCGGCTCGCCATGCTCGTCGGCGGACACGCGATTGTAACCGGCCAGATGGTCGTAGTAGAGACGATCGAAGAGATTGTTGACGCCGGCATTCACTGTCAGGTCTTTACCGACCCGATAGCTGCCAAGTAGATTCACGATGCCGTAACCCGGCGTCGCCTGTTCCGCATTGGTTTCCGATACATCATCCTGCGCCGCGTAGAACACGCCTTCGGTCGTCAGCGACCAATTCGTGCGGCGATAAGTCAGTGCCAACGTCGCATTGAGGGGGGCAATGCGGTACAGATTGTCGCTGATATCGCGGCGCTTGCCACGCACATAGCTGATGCTGCCATCCACGAACCAATGGGGATCGAATCTCATGCCGAAGCCGGCGTCGAACCCGTAGAATTCCGCATCGACGTTCGTGAACTGGAGCGGCACGCAGAACGCGGCGTCCGGATTGTCGGTGCAGAAGTTATTGCCTTTGATCATATTACCGACCTGGCGCCGATAGCTCAGCGCGGTGCCTTCGGTCAACGGCGTGCCTTGAATGTAGTCATCCACACGCTTGTAGAAAACGCGTGGCGTGAAATAGGCATCGTCGTTGCCCCAGTTCAGACCGAGGTCGATGTTATAGGCGGTTTCCGGATTCAGATCCGGGTCGCCGATATAGGTGCGCCTGTCGGCCAGGCCCGCCGTCGACTCCAGCGGCAGCCAGAGATAGCGCTCCTGATAGCTGGGCGCGCGGTGCTTGATACCCAGACCCAATTCGACCGTGGTCGTGGCGGACAACACGTGGCCGAGCTTGACCGCGAGGTCGATCATATCGTCGTTCCGGGAACGATCGGCACTGTTGAACCCGGCCACCAGGCTGTCGACCAGCGGCTGAGTCATGCCCAGACCCTGTGCCGATACCTCGCCCGCATCGGAATGCACATGGGTATAGCGCAGGCCGGCGAGCAGATTCCAGCCCTTGCCGAGTTCGCCTTCCCATTCGCCGAACAGCCCCAGGCGATCACGCTCGATATCGTTGTAGTTCTCGACCTGGAAGCCGGCGTTGTCCGGGCTGAAGATATCGGCATTGTGCCCTGCCAGCCAGCCATCGGTACCGAAACTGAACAGCCCCCCGGCCAACTCGGTGGACGCGCGCAGATCCCAGGCCCAGTCGTTCGAATCGGTAATCGCGAAGCGGCGCATCCGCATGCCATTGGCCATGCGCGTCGGCGCGCGCCAGGAAAAGTTGTCCATGCGATGATCCGTACTCTGGTAGTGGAGCCTGCCCTCCAGCTCGAAGGCACCCAGGCTGCCGGTGTATTCCAGGCTGTACAGATCGCCATCGAGGAAGATGACATCCATCGGCAATGCCGGGGTGCCGGAATCATCGACTCGATTGTGCTGGTAGGTGACATCGACGGTATGCACCTCGTTGCGCACACCGTAACCCAGCGCCCAGCTCTTGCGCCGGTAGCCGCTGGGGATCAATTCGTCACCTTCGCCGACACGCAGATTGTCGGCGTCGTCCCAGCTGCCTTGAAACTGCATGCGTTGATGTTGATTGGCGGCACCGAGCAACGCGCCAGCGGACCAGGCGCCGTTGGCCGACTCGTAGCCACCGAGCATTTCACCACTGAACTCGAAAGCATCGGAATCACCGAAGCGAATCCGTTTCGATTTCGCCGCCACCGTGCCGCCGATGGTCTCGCTGCCAGCACTGACCGGCGAAACGCCGCGCACGACCGTCAGGCTATCGAGGAACTGGGTCGGGATATTGCTCAGTGGCGGATCCATCCAGTTCGGACCCGCCGGCGCGATATTCAGGCCATCGATCTGGACATTCACTCGCGTGCCGAACATGCCCCGGTATTGCACGATGCCGGTCAACGCGCCGTTCTTGTTCACGTTCGCGCCCGGCGCCTTCTCCAGCAGCGTTGCCGTATCGGCCGGTACATAGACCTGTGCCTCCGGCGTGACGCGATGCACATCGAAATCGCTTTCCGCTTGACCCTCTACCTGCACGATCGGCAGGGATTCCGTCTCGACGGCGTTTGAGATGCCGGTTACGGCACACAGAACACTCAACGTTATGATTTTATTCCGCACTGTAAAACTCCCCAGGATTTGAGCCTATTCTAGGAAGAACCGCCGCGTCTGGGGATGCGGCATTTTGTCGCAGCCGCGCCAACACCGAATACCTTACCGACCAGGTGAGCCGCGGCCTTGGGGGTGCTCCCCTCCGCCAAGGTGTGCCATTTCCCACGGCTATCGATATGCCTCCAGTCGAAAATGCATGCGATAATTCCGGGTGTCGACTGGCGTCGCCGTACCCGGTCGCCGCGCCCATCATCGAGCAAAGCCATCCATGCAGTCATCCACCAACCTCATCGACGATTCCGCCGCGCACACCCTCGATGGCGCGATGCGTGATCTGATTCGCCTGCGCAATATCGAGATCGTCATTCAAGGCATCGCGCCATCGAGGGTG
>JALULB010000073.1 GCA_027041035.1 Sedimenticola sp.
GGACGCATCGAAAAAGCCGATATAGCGGTAGATCGGCGTGTTGCCGATCTGCTTGCGTTCGTCGAACTGCCGCAGGCGACGCCGCAAGGTCATCAGACTGGCGCGCAGGCCATAGGCGAGCGACATGCCCAGCGCGCGGTTGGCGAAGTAGCTGTTGATCGTCGGATCGCCGAGCAGCGTCTGGAAATCATCGCGGCGGTCGGCAAAGAAGTGTTCCACGTCGAGTGCCTTGTTCTCCAGCGTCAGGCGCGCCTGGCTGGCCACCGACTCACGCAGATGCCCCTGCTCGAAATAGCTGGCCCCGATCAATACGACCAGCAACGTCAACAGCAGGATACCGGCAATCAGAATCGCCTGATTGGGAAAGCGGCGAAGATCCATCGATAGGCTCAACCCATTATCGAGAACGGGAGAAAAATTCCCCAAAATAGTCGAATACCGCCGGATAATAACGTTTTACCCAGCGCGCATACACCCCGCTATTCCAGAGATCGTTGAAAAAACGCTGGAATTCAGCGCGCAGCGCCGGTGCATCCCGGCGAAACGCCGGCGCCATGGTCTGTTCGCCGGATACCGGCCCGATCACCTTGATACGCCCCGGCCAGCGCTCCAGCGCGATCAGCGCGTCCGGCACATCCAGCAGCGTGCTTTCGGCGTCGCCGTTCAGTATCGCCGGCACCATCTCATTGAGTTTGCGCCCTTCCGGCTGCAAGCGGATATCCGCGCCGGTACTGGCCAGGTCGTACAGATCGGGATCCAGGCAGGTGTTCTTCAACGCCAATACCTTTCGGCCCGACAACAACGACTTTACCGTGGCGATATCCCGCGAACGCGAAGCACCGGGTCGTATGGGTTCGAGGGATGAATTCGCCGGCGCGATCAACCACACGCCGGACGGGAAGGTCGGCTCGGAGAAAGCGACAAGCTTTTCTCGCCATGGCAGCATGGTCAGGCCATTGGCGATCACGTCGCCGCGCACCGGAACGGGATCGAGCAATGCCACGCCACCCGCTTTCTCGCGCTTCACCTTTCTTCCAACCAGGTCGCTGATCACGTGCGCCCAATCACTGCGCACGTATTCATAGCGCACCCCCAGATGGCGGGCGAAGGCCTTCATCAGATCGACATCCAGGCCATCACCGCTGCCGGTGACGAAATGCGCGTAAGGCACGCCGATATGCCGCAGCACGCCACTTTGACGCACCTCGTCGAGATCACGGGCCAGCAGCGCGTGGGACAGCGCCGGAAGAAGCAGTAGAACAAGCAGGCGTGTAAAAAGCGGCATATCTTACCTTCGATCGCTAGCGGTGCGGAGTGTTCGCCATGCCTTTCTCGAGTCTCCGGCCCCGGAACAACCCGGGACAATCCGGAGCAACCCAAGTCGACCCCACGGCAAACGCGCGGCCGATGAGCGGGAGAAAAGGCACGATGAAAGTCATTCTCATCCTCGTAATCGCCGCCGGTCGCACGCCGGCGTTCAGCCCCGACGTCATTTCGGCCGAAACCCTGCCGTGCCGGACGCTGAACGCGCGCGACAAAACCGGCGTCTCGCCGGCGTCTCGACTGGCGGCAACGATTAATATCGGCCAAACCTTAACAATCTTTTACACGCCCGAAAACTTGCCATTCCCCCGTGCTTCCTGAAACCAATTCAGTCACTTGCGCGGTTGAGCCGGAATGCAATCTCGCCGGCTATCCCACGAATCATACCGAAAACATTAATTCTTGCTAATCGACCTCCTAATTAGGTAACCTGTTCCTCAAGTGTAGACTATTTGGCCAGCGTGAGGCTCCCGGTGGGCACCCATGACAATCCCGGTCGCAGGCGTTTCATCCTCGGCATGCCCGCCGCCCTTCTGACCCCGCCGAGCGTCTCGGCCAGCCGGCCGGCGACGCCGCTCGCCGACACCGCCTCCCGGTGCGCGCCGCGCGCCGACTTTCTCGACGAACTCCCCGTTTACCAAGGCGACGCCGGAGCACTTCCGGCATTGACACGGCTGTTCCCCCGGCTGGCGTTTTCCCGCGCGAATGGCGCCCGGCTTCAGATCGCGAATATCCTCGACCCGGCGTTGCCGACATTGACCACGGCGGCACACCAGCCACGCGACGTGGGAGACGACTACCTGCTGCAAACGCGTCCCGGACGCCATGTATTACCGTGGGCGCCACTGTTTCCAAAGCCGACACGCATCCTCGCCGGCGCACCCTCGCTGGAGAAGGCTTTCCATATCGGCCGCCTGTTCATCAAGGACGAGACCAGCGAGCGCTACGCGGTCTTCGGCAACAAGGTACGCAAGTACGAGTACGCCCTGCCCAACTACAGCGCGCGCGGCGCCCGCCAGATCCGCACCTTCGGCAGCATGGGCAGCAACCATTGCACCTTTCTGTCGCTCACCGCGCGCCTGTGCCGCTACATGCCCGCCGGCGCGGAGCGCCCACGGGTACGCCTGGGGCTCTACCCCCAGACACTCGGCCCGGCGGTCTTGAAGAAGCTGGCGATCATGCAGGCGAGCGGCGCGGATATCGACCTGCTCGGCGGGGATATCGAAACCGGCTACGAGATTCTGAAGCAGCGCCTGCGACGCCGCTGGCACGGCCGGCCGGAGATCGCCTATTTCGAACCGGGCGGCTCGAATGCATTGACGCTGCTCGGACATGTCGACGCCATTCTGGAACTGGCGGAACAGATCGCGCAAAAGAACAGCGCGATGGAGCGAGCGCCCGATGTGATCTTCGTCCCGCTGGGTTCGGGCGCGACGGCGATGGGCCTGTTGCTGGGCTGCTATCTGGTCGGCTGGAACACCACGGTGGTCGGCACATGCAGCCAGGACAAATCCACCTGGGAGCGCTTGCTGGTCAACGGCGACGCGCATACGCCTTTTCTGGTCGCGAACGCGCGCCATCTGCTGCAACGCGGCGTCACGCTGCTGAAAAGTTTCGGCCTGGAAAGCCCCGCGATCGCGTCACTCGACGCCGACAGGCTGTTCGCCTCGCAATTCCGCCATGACGCCCTGACCTGGCGACCGGCCTACGGCGTGGCATCGCGCCTGACGCGGGCGATCGCGGCGCGCGCCGACGCCGAGGGCATGCACCTGGACCCGACCTTCTCCGCGAAGGCCTTCACCACGCTGGCCACCTGGGGCCGGCGCGGTCGTCTGAAACAGCGCACCGCGCTGTTCTGGAGTACCTATCACAGTCTCGATCCACCCGGCTTCGGGAACCCTCTCTTGCATTACGGCAGCTGTACGCCGGAGCAGATCCTTGCATCACGTCAATCGGAGCACAGTCATGTCTGAACATCCCCTGCCCAACACCCTCCTGGAAACCGTCGGCGAACGCTTCGGCATCAAGCGCCATCACTGGAAGTACCTGCTGGCGACGCTGTACCTGATTCCGGCGATTCCGTTGCTCTATTTCTTCCATGCGCACGGCCTGAGCGGCGACGCGCTGCTGGCCTATGCCGACGAGGCAAAGGTCTACGCGGCCTCCCATCCCGTGGCGGCGCTGATGCTGTTCTTCTTCGTGTACCTGGTCACCGTGGTGTATTCGCTGCCGACCACGGTCGCGCTGAACCTGCTCGCCGGCTACCTGTTCGGCGCCGTCTCCGGCGCGCTGATCGCCTCGTTGTCCTGCACCGCCGGCGCCTATCTGCTGTACCGCCTGTACGCCTGCCTGTTCGCCGACTGCCGTTTCGCGCGCAAACACCCACCGATCCCGCAACGGCCGTTCTGGGTGATCCTGCTGCTGCGCCTGTCGCCGGTGTTTCCGGCGCCGCTGATCAATGCCGCCGCCGGCATCTACCGGATTCACCGCCCGACCTTCATCCTCGCGACCTTCGCCGGCTCGTTGCCGTTGATCTACGCCTATGCCGCGGTGGGCGGCAGCCTGGAGCACATGCATTCGGTCACGGATATCCTTTCCAGCGAAACCCTGCTGCTGTTCTCGGTGCTCACCGGCCTGACCCTGCTGGCGATGTTCAATCCATCCTCGGATTCGATACGTCGCGTCGCCACGCAGGCGCTCCGGCAAACCGGCCCGGCGGCCACGGCGAAATAGGGCTATCCCGGCAGAGTGTCCGAAAGCAGCGCGGCGATCGGCTTGTTGACCAGCCGGCGGCGCCGGATGAAGTACCAGTACGGTCCCTTCAGATACCAGTACGGGATACGTTTCACATAGGCAATCTGGCGCTCGATGGACTCGATGATCATCTCGCGCGTGCCTTTCGCCGGATTCACCGGCCGCAGGCCCATGCGGTCTTGCAGTAGCGCGATCCCCTCCTGGTGTCGGGCCAGCAGGCCGTCCCGATCCAGGCGTTCGAACGCCTGGATGAAATGCCCCGGCGGGGTCGGCATCGTCAATGCTTCGTCGGCGCTGCTCGTCGTCAGGCCGGCGGAGACCTCGTCGCCCTGGCCGCGAAACAGGGTCACGAACTCCCACCACGCCTTGTCCATCACGGCGTAACTCACCAGGTAGGTGTGCGTCTCCGGGTTGTGCCAGACATAAACGTCCACCAAGGCATCCACGCCCACCAGGCCATCGAATCTGAATTGGCTGTCCGGTTCGTAGGCGTGCGCCGCCGGCCAGTCGGAAGCGGTTTGCATCGAGGTATCGATCGGCACGGCGCGCAGCAGCGGCTCCGGATCACCGAGCTTGCGTATCGTGGCAACCGTCATTCTCGAAACCAGCAGCCAGATCGCCACGATGATCAGCAGGGTGAATAACAGCAGGGCATGCATATCGAATACTCCTAGGAGCCTGTCGGATTATGGGGGATCGTAGCGAGGAGATGGGAGAGCGAGGCCAAATGTTCCCGGTTTTGAGGCGCATAGTGGACTTATGTAACGAAAAAACG
>JALULB010000074.1:0-354 GCA_027041035.1 Sedimenticola sp.
AACGGACACCTTGATATTCACGATACCGCTCATAGTTGCCCGAGGTCAGTACGCACTCGCCATCGTACGCATCCAGCGAAGCGATCACGCCGCCGCCCTGCGGATGTCGCACACCGATATGCCAGGGCCGCTTGCCATGCCTGCCGGACACGCACAGATCGCCACCGGCGTTGACGATGGCGTTGTCGATACCCCCTTCATGCAGCATGCGGATCGCAACGTTCAGCGCATAGCCCTTGGCATAGGCGCCCAGATCGAGGGCAACGCGCGGATTGCCGGCGCGGACCTGGCGCCCGTCTATGTGAATATCGTCCATGCCCGGCGCGGCATCGACCAGCCTCGCGATCGCGTCGG
>JALULB010000074.1:364-2971 GCA_027041035.1 Sedimenticola sp.
CGTCATACAGCGTCTTGCCCTGAATCAGCAACGGCAACAGGAAATCGCTGACTTGCATACGCTCGCCGGCGGCGAAGGCCCGGTTCAGGCGCACCAGTTCACCCTCGCCGCGCCATGCATGCCAATCCCGGTGCATGCGCTGAAACTGCCTGTCGAGCCGCTCGACGGCCCTGTCGAAAGCCGCCTCATCCCGCGTCCAGGCGCTGACGCTGACCAGCGTGCCGAAAACATACAGGCTGCGCTCGTACACCCGGGGAGGCTGCTCGCAGGCCGCGAGCAGCACGCAAAACAGCACGCCGCTAGCGAACCAGGTTCGTTTCATCTTCATGCATCTCTCGTTCGAGGATAGGTCTCGGGCCATATCGCGATATACTTGCCATCTCAGCCAGCCGCCGCGACCATGCTAATCCTATCCCAGAACCTGCGCATCCCAGAGGACGAACTGGAATTCTCCGCGATCCGCGCCCAAGGCGCCGGCGGCCAGAATGTCAACAAGGTGTCCAGCGCGCTGCATCTGCGTTTCGACATCCGCGCCTCGTCGCTGCCGGAAAGCCTGAAGACACGCCTGCTGGCGTCCTCCGACCGCCGCATCAGCAAGGACGGCGTGATCGTCATCAAGGCGCAAAAACATCGCACCCAGGAAAAGAATCGCGCCGACGCGCTGGCCCGCCTGAGCGAGATGATCCTCGCCGCCAACAAGGTGCAAAAGAAGCGCAAGCCCACCCGGCCGACGCGCGGCTCGCAGCGCCGCCGCATGGACAGCAAAACCCGCCATGGCCGCACCAAGGCGCTGCGGCGCAAGCCCAGCATTTGATGCCCCCTGCCACATCGGAACCAGTGCATGGCACTGAAATCCAGCATCCACAAGGTCGAACTCCAGATCGCCGACATGGACCGGCACTACTACGCCAGCCATCTGTTGACTATCGCCCGGCATCCATCGGAAACCAGCGAACGTCTGCTCTACCGCATCGCCGCGTTCGCGTTGCACGCCAGCGACAGCCTGAGTTTCACCAAGGGTATCAGCAGCAACGACGAGCCGGATCTATGGCGGAAGAGCCTGTCCGACGAGATCGAACTCTGGATCGACCTCGGCCAGCCCGATGAAAAGCGTATCCGCAAGGCCCATGGGCGCGCCAGGCAGGTCGTCATTTACGCGTATGCGCCACGCGCGGCAGCCATCTGGTGGCAACAGAACAGCACGCGGTTACAACGCTTCGAGCGACTCGGCATCCATCTATTGCGCTGCGATGGAGATATCACGGCCCTGGCCCGGCGCAACATGCAACTGCAAGCGAATATCCAGGATGGCGTATTCTCGCTGGGGGACGTGGAGAACAGCGTCGATATCCGGGTGGAGCACCTGAAAGTGTTGGAAGACTGACGATCCCGACGCCTGATGCGAACTCGCGCCGGACTGGATCTGCGAGATTCTGTCACCCGCTACCGCGCGCGCGGATCGGGCGATCAAGATGCCATTGTATGCGCGCGAAGGTATCCCCTACTTCTGGCTGGTCGACCCGGTGCTGAGCACATTGGAAGGCTATCGGCTGGTCGAAGGACATTGGATCCTGCTGGCCACACTGAAAGACACGGATCCCGTCCGCCTGCCGCCATTCGACGGTACCGAGTTCTCCCTGGGCAGCCTGTGGGGATAACGTTTGCTCAAGCGGCGGGCGCTCCTCTCCGTACCGTCACGACAAAAAAACGGCGCTACCGAGTACCCGGTAGCGCCGTTATCACGTGGGGGAAACGTGATCAGTGCTTCACTTCGATCTTGCGCGCGGTGGCTTCCTTGCGCTTCGGCACGGTGATATGCAGTTCGCCGTTCTCGTATTTCGCCTCGATGTTCTCCAGATCGGCGACATCCGGCAGACGGAAGCTGCGCTCGAAAGAGCCGCTGATGCGTTCGCGGCGGATGTAGCCTTCCCGCTCTTCCTTGTTTTCGATGTTGCGCTCGCCTTTCAGCGTCAGTACCTTGTTCTCCGTCTGGATGTCGATATCGTCCGGTTTCACGCCCGGAATATCGGCGCTGATGACGAATTTGTCTTCCTCTTCGCGAATATCCACGACCGGTACCCAGTTCGCCGGTTGCTCGGTCGGATTCCGCACGGTCTGGGGCACGTAAGCGCGCTCTACCGCATCGAAGATATCCCACGGGTTGTATCGAATCATGCTCATGTCTGTGTCTCCTGATAACGCTGTGTTCGTCTGTTGACAGGTAGATAGGGACGGCATGAAAAACTTCAAGTGCTTTTTCTTGAAACGGAAACACCCCCGAGCTTCACGGGGAGATACCCGGCGGCCAGATAGCGATATAATGAAAAGATTGGTTCCTCATTATTCAGGATTATTCCACCATGAAGACAGACTCCTTCCATCCCCCGCTTCGCACCCTGATGGGCCCCGGCCCTTCCGACGTTCATCCGCGCATCCTGGAGGCCATGTCGCGGCCGACCATCGGTCATCTGGACCCGGCCTTCGTCGACATGATGGAGGAGGTCAAATCGCTGTTGCAATATGCCTTCCAGACCGACAACCCACTGACGATGCCGGTTTCGGCACCGGGTTCGGCCGGCATGGAGACCTGTTTCGTCAATCTGGTCG
>JALULB010000074.1:2981-4837 GCA_027041035.1 Sedimenticola sp.
CCGATCATGGTCATCGACGACTGGGGCAAGGCAGTCGATCCGGCCAAGCTGGAGCAGGCGCTGGAGGAGAACCCGGACGCCTCCGTGGTCGCCTTCGTGCATGCCGAAACCTCCACCGGCGCGCAGTCGGACGCGAAAACCCTGACCGAGTTGGCGCACAAGCATGGCTGCCTGGTGATCGTCGACGCGGTGACCTCGCTGGGCGGCACCGAGATCCAGGTGGATGGCTGGGAGATCGACGCGATCTACTCCGGCACGCAGAAGTGCCTTTCCTGCACGCCGGGCTTGTCGCCGATCAGCTTCAACGAACGCGCGCTGGAGAAGGTGAAGAACCGCAAGAGCAAGGTGCAGAGCTGGTTCCTCGATCTGAACCTGGTGATGGGCTACTGGGGCACGAACGCGAAACGCGCCTATCATCACACCGCGCCGATCAACGCGCTCTATGGCCTGCACGAAGCCTTGATCATGCTGAAGGAGGAAGGCCTGGAGAACGCCTGGAAGCGTCACTATGCCAATCACCTGAAGCTGCGCGCCGGCCTCGAAAAGCTCGGCCTGACCTTCATCGTGCCGGAGGATCAGCGTCTGCCGCAACTGAATGCGGTGACCATCCCGGACGGCGCCGACGACGCCACGGTACGCGGCCGCCTGCTGAACGAGTACAACCTGGAGATCGGCGCCGGCCTGGGTGATCTGGCCGGCAAGGTGTGGCGCATCGGCCTGATGGGCCATGCCAGCAACCCCGGCAACATCGCCCTGTGCCTGGCCGCGCTGGAAGACGTGCTGAACTCGTGAGCAACGGGCCGAGCGGCGACGACCTGCTGGTCGAGCCGGATACGCTGGAGGGCTGGCTGGATCGCGACGACATCCTGGTCGTCGATCTGTCATCGGCGAAAACCCACCAGCAGTATCACGTCCCCGGCGCGGTATTCCTGGAGTACGCGCGACTCGTCGCCGATCGCAAGCCGGTCGGCGGCCTGCTACCGGAGGTGGACAGCCTGGTTCGGGTACTCTCCGAGACCGGCATCGGCGATGGCAAGCGCGTCATCGCCTATGATGACGAGGGTGGCGGCAAGGCGTGTCGGCTGCTGTGGACGCTGGATTGCCTGGGCTTCGACAACTATGCCCTGCTGAACGGCGGTTTGCACAGCTGGGCGCGGGAAGGACACAAGCTGACGGACGCGCCCACACTGCCGCGTCCGGCGCATTTTCAGGCGGGCTTCGATCCAGCGCCGATCGCCGACGCCAGCTATATCAAGGCGCGCCTGGAAGACCCGGAGATGGCGCTGGTCGACACCCGCACGCGCGAGGAATACACCGGCGAACGGCGTTATGCCGAACGCGGCGGACACATCCCCGGCGCGGTGCATTTCGACTGGCTGCGCGGCATGGACCAGGGCCGCAACCTGCGTTTTCGCGACGCAGCGGAACTTCGCGCCGAGCTGGAGGGTCTGGGTATCGGCATGGATCGCCGACCGGTGGTCTACTGCCAGACGCATCACCGCTCGTCGCATACCTATGTGCTGCTCAAATACCTGGGCTATCATGGGGTAAAAGGCTATCATGGCGCTTGGTCCGACTGGGGAAACCGGCCGGATACGCCGGTCGAAACCGACACCTGACGCCCCTTCCTCCTCCACAACCGTGAAATCCATCGAACCATGATCAAACGCACGCTAGGCTATCGCCTGAAGCTTTTTCTCGTCGCCGCCGTCGCCCTGATCGGCGGTTATTTCGTCGGACACCTCTTCTCCAAGCCGGATCTGGGCGAGGTCAGCGCGGTGATGATGCCGAAGCCGATCGCCATCCAGCCATTCAAGCTGACCGATTTCAATGGCCAGCCATTCACCCTGCACAGC
>JALULB010000075.1 GCA_027041035.1 Sedimenticola sp.
AACGCGGTTGATGAATTCCGGCCGGAAATGCTGGCCGACGACCTCCATCACGGCGGTCTTCATCGCCTCGTAGTCATTCGTGTGCGCCATCTCCTGAATCAGGTGCGAACCCAGATTCGAGGTCATGACGATGACCGTATTGCGGAAATCCACGGTACGTCCCTGGCCATCGGTCAGACGCCCGTCGTCGAGCACCTGCAACAGCACGTTGAACACGTCCGGATGCGCCTTCTCGACCTCGTCCATCAGGATCACACTGTACGGCCGGCGACGCACCGCCTCGGTCAGGTAACCGCCTTCCTCGTAGCCGACATAGCCGGGAGGCGCGCCGATCAAGCGCGCGACCGAGTGCTTCTCCATGAACTCGGACATGTCGATGCGCACCATCGCGTCCTCGGTGTCGAACAGGAAGTCAGCCAGTGCCTTGCACAGTTCGGTCTTGCCGACGCCGGTCGGGCCGAGGAACAGGAACGAGCCATTCGGCCGGTTCGGGTCGGAAAGTCCGGCCCGCGAGCGACGGATCGCGTTGGATACCGCGCGCACCGCCTCCTGCTGGCCGACGACCCGCTTGCCGATCTCCTCTTCCATGCGCAGCAGCTTCTCCTTCTCGCCTTCGAGCATCTTGGACACCGGGATGCCGGTCCAACGCGACACGACACTGGCGATCTCTTCCTCGGTGACGTTGTTGCGCAGCAGGGTCAGCTCCCGCGTCTCGACCTGCGTCGCGGCTTCCAACTGGCGCTCCAGTTCGGGGATGCGGCCGTACTGCAACTCCGACATGCGCGCCAGATCGCCGGCGCGACGCGCCGTCTCCAGCTCCTGCCGGGCGTGCTCCAGCTCTTCCTTGATATGCGTCGCGCCCTGCACCGAGGCCTTTTCGGCCTTCCATACCTCTTCCAGGTCGGAGAACTCGCGTTCCAAACGCTCGATCTCCTCTTCCAGCACATCGAGACGCTTCTTGGATGCCTCGTCCTTCTCCTTCTTCAGCGCCTCGCGCTCGATCTTCAACTGGATCATGCGGCGCTCCAGCTTGTCCATCTCCTCCGGCATGGAATCGATCTCCATGCGGATCTGCGAAGCGGCCTCGTCGATCAGGTCGATCGCCTTGTCCGGCAACTGCCGATCGGTGATGTAACGATGCGACAGGGTTGCCGCCGCGACGATCGCCGGGTCGGTGATCTCAACGCCATGATGCACCTCGTAACGTTCCTTCAGGCCACGCAGAATCGCGATGGTGTCCTCCACCGACGGCTCCAGCACCATGACCTTCTGGAAGCGGCGTTCCAGCGCGGCGTCCTTCTCGATGTACTGGCGGTATTCGTCCAGCGTGGTCGCGCCGATGCAATGCAGTTCGCCACGCGCCAGCGCGGGCTTCAGCATATTGCCGGCATCCATCGAACCCTCCGCCTTGCCGGCGCCGACCATGGTGTGGATCTCGTCGATGAACAGGATGATCTGGCCTTCCTGCTTCGACAGGTCGTTCAGTACCGCCTTCAGGCGTTCCTCGAACTCGCCACGAAACTTCGCGCCAGCGATCAGCGCGCCCATGTCCAGCGACAGCAGCCGCTTGCCCTTCAGGCCCTCCGGCACCTCGCCGTTGATGATGCGCTGCGCCAGTCCCTCGACGATCGCGGTCTTGCCCACGCCGGGTTCGCCGATCAGTACCGGGTTGTTCTTGGTGCGGCGCTGCAATACCTGGATGGAGCGCCGGATCTCGTCATCGCGACCGATGACCGGATCGAGCTTGCCCTGCTCGGCGCGCTCGGTCAGGTCGATGGTGTATTTCTCCAACGCCTGGCGCTGATCCTCGGCGTTGGGATCATCCACCGCCTGGCCACCGCGAACGTCCTCGATCGCCTTTTCCACCGCTTCCTTGGTCGCCCCCGCCTTGCGCAAGGCGTCGCCCAGCGCGCCCTTGTCCTCCAACGCCGCGAGCACGAACAACTCGCTGGAGATGTATTGATCCTGGCGCTGCTGCGCCAGCTTGTCGGTCTTGTTCAGCAACTTGTTCAGGTCGTTGGATACATGCACATCGCCGTCGCCGCCTTCCACCGACGGCATGCGGTCCAATGCCTCGCCCAAGGCCGAGCGCAGTTGATTCAGATTGACCCCGGCCTTGGTCAGCAGGTGTCGGGTGCTGCCACCCTCTTGATCCAGCAGCGCGGCCATCAGATGCACCGGCTCGATGAACTGGTGATCCTTGCCGATCGCCAGGCTCTGCGCGTCGGACAGCGCCATCTGGAACTTGCTCGTCAGTTTGTCCATTCTCATATCGTTTTCACCCCGAAATTCGTAATCTCCAGCAGAAATGGGGACATGCGCGCCACTTTCAATAGACGGGCTTGCTCCATTCCCTCCCCGACGGGGATAATACGCTCAACCTTTCATTCCCGCTGCCGATCATTGACCATCGGCACGCCCCCATCGAAGACACCTGACTATGCAGCCATCGTTCTCCAAGCTGCTGAGCGAACGACTCAGCCTTCCCCTCGGCCACTATCTGCCGGAAAAATGGCGTAACCCACCAGCCTGGCTGAATGGCTATATGCTGCTGTTGCTGCTCGTCGGCCTGATCTTCCAGCTGTATGTACCCATCGAGTTCCAGGACTCGGACATGTGGTATCACCTGCATGGCGGAGAACGCTTCTGGGCAAGCGGACAGATACCGGACAACTCCTATTTCTCGTTCATCCAGCCGGAACGCACCTTTGTCAATTACTACTGGGGGTTTCAGGCGCTGATCGCCAAGCTGTATGAAACCAGCGGCTACACCGGGCTGCTGGTGTTGCGCGCCCTGCTGTTCTTTCTGACCACCGTGCTGGCCTACCGCTTCATTGTCGAGGAGAAGGACAGCCGCTCGCACATCATCCTGATCACCCTGTTGTTCATCGCCTACTTCACGTTGATCGAAGGCCGCACGATCAATCTGCGTCCGCATCTGTTCTCGCAGATGTTCATGCTGCTGTTCCTGTACATACTCGAAAGACGGCCGCGCTGGGCGCCACTGCTACCGCTGATCACGCTGGCCTGGGTCAATCTGCACGGCATCGAATGGGTGATTCCCGGCCTGATCGGCGGCGCCTATCTGATCGAATACCTGATCGGCCGTTACCGCCACGACCGGAGCGGAGATCGCGGCTGGCTCTATCCCGCCTCGATCATCGCCTGCGCCCCGGCGGTATTGCTCACCCCGCATGGCATCGATCTTCTCGGCACGCCTTTCGATGTCCCGCCGTTCGTCAGCATGTACATCAACGAGATGCGGCCATTGGATCCGGTTTTGTTCTATACCATCGTGCTCGATGGCAAGAATCTCGCCTATACGACAGCCTTCACGATTCTATTCTTGATTACCTGCTGGGTATTCATTCGCGCACTGCTGAAAGGCAGGCTGCGCGTCAGCCATGCGATTCTCGCAATCGCGGGCGCCGTCCTCCTCATGAAGGGCATTCGTTTCGTCTGGGAGTGGGCGTTTTTGACGTTACCATTGCTGAGCCACGCGATCGGCACGGAACCACCGATTCGATTCCCACAACAACGGCGCGTACTGTTTGGCTTTCTGTTACTCGTTGTGCTGGCGCTGCCGTTCGTCAAATTGATCAAGACATGGCCTAACCCGGCGGCACCCTTCCCGCTGAATACCTGGACGCTACCGATAGGATCGGTCAACTTCCTGCGGCAACAGGCGCCGGAAGGCGGCAACATCATTTCCTCGCTCGGACGTGCCGGCTATTTTCACCATCAACTACAACCCAACTTTCTCGTTTTCGCCGACCTGCAGATGTCGCTGTTCACGGATCTGGATGTCTTCAAGATATACCGATTCAACTCACAGAAACACGCGACCAACCGACTGCTCGAACAATACCGAATAGATTTTATTCTGGTCGAAAACTCACTCAAGAGTTTCCCAAAGAAACTCGAAGACCATCCGGAGTTCAAGCCGGTGTTCATGGATGACTACGTGGTTGTCTACGCCAATGAGAAGCACCACGCCGATCTGGTCGAACGATTCGAGCTGAAAGCCACCCACCCTTTCAGTCCGGCCGACGTGAAGGATGACGACGATCCCGACGCGATACTCACCGAACTGAAACGTATGTTGCCATTCGACCCCGACAGCGACCGACTCAACCATGTCATCACCCGCATTCAGTTCAACGAAGAACGCTACAAGGACGCGATCGCGTCGGGACGGCGGTTTCTCGCCGCGCACCCGAACGACCCAAACAGCTACTATCTGGTCGGTGACGCATTGCGCAACCAGGAGGATTGCGAGCAAGCCCTGCCGCTGTTCGAGCGAGGGCTCAAGTACTCGGACGACACCTTCAAAAAGGTACTCTATGCACGCATCGGCGCCTGTTACAACGGCCTGCGGGACTTCGATAAAAGTTATTCTTACCTCAGGAAAAGCCTCAACCCCTATACCCACCCCTCGGATCCCACTTTCCTGTATCAGCTGGCTTATGTCGCCTATGTGACCGGGAGGACGACGGAATCGATGGAACTCTTGAACATGCTGGCATTCAGTCTGCCCGCAGACAAGGAAGATCTGCGCCAGAAAACACTTGCATTCAGGCAGGAACTGTTGCGGGCGGAAGAGGATCTTCCTTCGATATTCACCTGGCTCGGACAGCTGTTGACCGGGAAGAAGACAGAGCAAGCAACCGAATGATCTGACAATATCGCCTCCGCCAGCCAAACCTCGGATTCTGGCGCGCGTGCCATTGCGTCATTGGCAAGGCACTAGGAGGCTGTCGGATTTAACGCTGACCTACTGCGGAAAAGCCCTTTTGGCCCGTTTTCCCGTTCACTTTCGTTAAATAGAATG
>JALULB010000076.1 GCA_027041035.1 Sedimenticola sp.
GCGATCTACAGGAAGTGATCTCGGCAACGTGGACCGAATCAGCAAGACGTTGTACATACGCAAAGGCATGGATGGAGAAGTTTGCAGATAATGCGGTAAAGTATAGAGAATTATGCGGATAACTATAATCTCTCTATTATGCCCATCTCTAAGATGCCAGATCGCACCAAGCCACGCAAGCACTCCATACATGTTGCCCAATAACCTGAAATTACACTAGGAGGCTGTCCGAGAACTCGATTATCGAAATTTTATACGCAATATATTGTGCTAAACAGTTCATGTAAACACTATATACTGTGGTCAATTTTTCAACTTTCGCATTCTCGGACAGCCTCCTGGGGGGTGTCACGGAAGCGTCTGCCGCTCACCATCTCTGGCACGCCGCGCGAAAGACAAGCATGACAGTAACGCAGTATTCCGCGCGCCCTATAAAAAAACCGGGCACGCGACCCGGTTCTTCCACGCATACGGCAATCGCTGACTCAGGCTGTCTTCGCGCTGTCGTCATGCTCTTCGATAACCGCTTTGATCTGTCCATTCAGCTTGCCCTTGCGGAAGGCCCAACCGAGGAAGATCAGCGCCCAGCCGTCGAAGATCAGGCTGATACCGACATAGATGCCGACCAGCAGCATCGAGGTCTCGGGCCACCCGATCAGGAACAGCATCGCCAGCAGCAGTGATACGACGCCGTTGAAGGCCATCCAGCCCCAGCCTTTTGCCGGATGCAGTGCCTGCGCCAGCGCGAAGCTGCCGAATGAGTCCATCAACAGATAGATCGCCAGCATCAGGCCCACTGCGGCGACACCGACCAACGGGTAGAACAGCATCAGGCCGCCGGACAACAGCAGCAATGCCGGTTTCAGCCAATCGACCACGCTGCGTGGATTGGATTTCCAGGTGTGGTAGCCCCAGAAGGTTGCGCCGATGAGAAACAGCGCGGCGATAAACGAGGTGGTAAACAGCGACATCAACCCCGGCAGTATGATGCCGACGGTGCCGAGCAATGCCAGCAGGATGCCGGTCACCAGGGTATATGGACCGATCTTGCGGATGGATTCGTCGTTCAATTCAACATGGCTTACTTTTGTCATGATTCACTCCCAGCTAATTATGATTTACTGACCGGAACATGGCGACTCCATCCCGACATTCAAGGTACGGGTCGCCAGCCCGATGATCACGCTTACGCGGGAGACTTTGCGCCATCCCGCCCCTTTCCGCAGTCATCTGTGTTACAGCCTCCCCATCTTCGGGAGTCGGCAACAACCGGGACCGAACCCATTTTGCTTCCATGCGGCTAGCCGAATTGCCGCCTGAAGCGCCAGACGCCAAAGCCGAAAACCACGCTGCCGAGCAGGCTGAGTCCGAGCAGGGAATCCCAGAGGATCTTCAAGCCCGCGCCTTTCATCAGGATGGCGTAGGACATCTCGATGTAGTAGTAGAGTGGAGACAGGTACATCGCCTGGCGCAGCGCGGGCGGCATGGCCTCCGGCGGTGTCCAGGCGCCAGACAGCAGGATCAGCGGCAGCATGATCAGGATGACCAGCATCACCACCTGGCCGAGGGTGCGGCTGAGGGTGGCGATAAACAGCCCGAGGCCGGCCGTGGCGAACACATACAGCGCGGTCACCGCGAAGAACAGCGGAATACTGCCCTGGACAGGCAGCCCGAACACCTGGACGATGACCACGAAGAGACTGACGGCGGCGCCGGCGAGAATCACCAGCCCCATGGCGAGCACCTTGGGCAGAAGTATCTGGGACGAGGTCAGCGGCGATACCGCCAACTGCTCGATGGTGCCGCGTTCCTTCTCGCGCACCGCCGCCGCGGCCGGCAGCATCAGCGACAGCATGGTGATCACGGTCAACAACTCCGAGATCGACATGAACCAGGGGTCTCTCTGGTTTGGATTGTAGTAGACCCGGTGCCGATCCAGAATGACCGGCACGTTTTGCAGTTGCGAGACGCTCAATCCCAGCTTGCGTTCCGCCTGCTCCAGGCCGAAGCGCGCCACGATCCGGCCCGCGTAACTCGTGACCAGCGTGCCCAGCACCGAGTTGCTCGCGTCCACCATCATCTGCACCGAGACCGGCTTGCCGCGCATCAGGTCGCGCTGGAAGTCGGCGGGAATATCGAGCACCGCCAGCACCTGGCCCCGATCCAGCATATCCCGCGCTTTCCGTGGGCTGAATATCTCCCCTTGCAGATTGAAGTAAGGCGGACGAAAGCGGTAGATCAACTCGCGCGACGCCGCGCTGTGGTCATGATCCATCACCACGACGGAGGCTTGGTTGAGATCCATCTTGATGCCGGAACCCGCCAGGTAGATGTCCATGGTAAAGAAGTAGGCGATAACGATCAGCAACACCGGGTCACGCGAGAGCTGCTTGAGTTCCTTGATCGTCATCGCCAGCAGCCGGTCCCACCATAGCAGCATGGATGCCATCATCGGCTTGGCCGCTTGTGAAAACTGAGCAGGCCGATGGTCCAGATCACGGCGGCGTAGATCACCAGGCTCAATACATTGCCCCACAGCAGCGACCAACCCAGGCCCTTCAGGAAGCTTCCCCAGACGATATTCAGATAATAGATCGCCGGAAACAGGTGCGCCTCGAAGCGGGTCGCCGGGTCCATCGAGTCGATCGGCACCAGCAGGCCGGAATAGAGCATTGCCGGGATCATGGTGATGACCATCGTCAACAGCGCCGCCGCGGCCTGGGTACGCACCAGCAGCGACACCAGCAGGCCGATGCCCGTGGTACAGATCACGAACACGATGGACGCCGGTAGAAAGAACCACAGGCTGCCCTTGAACGGCGCGCCGAACAGCTCGATCACCAGCCACCACAGCAGCAGCACGTTCAGCGAGGAGATGACCACATAGGGCAGCAGTTTGCCGATGATGAATTCACCGCGACTGACGGTGGAGGCATAGATGTTGTAGATCGAGCCGTTCTCCCGCTCGCGCACCACGCCCAGCGCGGTGAGAAAGGGTGGCGAGACCATCAGCACCAGCATGATCAGGCCCGAACTCATCGACCAGCGGCTGCGCACCGCCTGGTTGTAGAGATAGCGCGTCCGCAGGCGCACCGGCGCCACGGCGGATGCCGCGACGCTGGGTGACATGCCCTTTCGCCGCGCCAGCCAGGACGCGAGCAGATCACCGCTGAAGTTGGCGTTGATCGCCGCGACATAGCCCTTGCTGACCTGGGCGCGATACGGAAAGACCCCGTCGATCAGGCTTTGCACCGCCACCGCCCGACCCGCGATCAGGCGTTCCTGAAAACGCGGCGGGATGATAATCGCGAAGCGAATGCGACTGTCGGCCAGCAGCGCGTCCAGCTCGCGCTCGTCGGCAGCTTCGCCCTTGAAGTCGAAATAGCGGGAATCGATGAAGCGGTGCAGATAATCGCGGCTCATGTCGCTTTTGTCATAATCCAGAGTCGCGAAGGGAATATGCTCGACATCCAGCGACAAACCATAGCCCAATACCAGCAACATCACGACCGGCACGACGAAGGCCATGGTCGCGAACAGGCGGTCGCGCATGATCTCGCGCCACTCCTTCCAGGCCAGTGCCTTGATACGCTTCGGATTCATGCCGAACGCGCCTGTTTTTCCTGCGCCAGAATGCGATAGACGAACACGTCTTCCAGGCTGGGGACGCGGGGTTTGATGCTCAGCAGCGAAACACCCTGCTGGCGTAGCAGGGACTCGATCCGGCTGCCGGCCCGTGGCGGATCTTTCGCCAACAGGTGAATCAGATTGCCAAACAGGGCCACGCCCTCGAAGCCCGCCCGTTCCAACAATTTCAGCGCCACCAGGGGGCGATCGGTGGCGATCTCCAGCAGTTGCCCCGCCTCCCGCCGCAAGGCCTGTTTCAAGCGCGCCGGCGTGGCGTCGGCGATGATGCCACCGGCGTACATCAGCGCCAGGTGATCACAGTGCTCGGCCTCGCTCATATAATGGGTGGTCACCAGGATCGTCACCTGCTCCACGCGCGCCATCCGCACCAGAATATCCCAGAAACGCCGGCGGCCGATGGGGTCCACGCCGGAGGTCGGTTCGTCGAGAAACAACACCCGTGGCCGATGCACCAGCGCGCAGCCGAGCGCGAGACGCTGGCGAATACCCATCGGCAACCTGCCGGTCAGCCGATCCTCGACGCCGTGCAGGCCGGCCATCTCGATCACCCAGTCGCCACGCGCTTTGAGTTGCCCTCGCGGCACCGCGTAGATGCGCGCATACAGGCGGATATTCTCCAGCACCGTCATATCCTGGTACAGGGAGAAGGCCTGGGACATGTAGCCGATGCGTTCCTTGATGGCCTGACCCGCGCGCCGCATGTCGGCGCCCGCCACATGACCTTCGCCGCCGCTGGGCGGCAGAATCCCGGTGAGCATCTTGATGACGGTGGTCTTGCCGGCGCCATTCGCGCCGAGCAGGCCGAAGATCTCGCCCTGCCTGACCTGGAAATCCACCCGGTCCACCGCGCGGAAACGACCGAAATCGCGCGTCAACCCACGTGCCTCGATGGCGATACCGTCGCCGGATGGCGGCGCGGCCGACGTGGCGACCGGCAGGTCGCCGCCCAGTTGCCCGGCCAGCCCGCGTTGCCGCAACAGCGCCACGAAGGCATCCTCCAATTCGGGCTCGACGGCCTCGATGGTCTCGACCGACAGGCCATCGAGTCGCCGCCGGACCGCTTTTTCCGCGTCCTCCGGCGTTGCCTCGTCCACGTAGACACGCAGCATCGAACCCATGGCCTCCACCTGCTCGAAGCGCGTCTTGAGTCGTTTCAAGGCATCGATC
>JALULB010000077.1:0-7114 GCA_027041035.1 Sedimenticola sp.
GGTACCCTGGCCGATGAGTTCGCGCAGCAGGCCGAGGGTGAAGAGCACGGAGGTGAAGCCGAGTCCGATGAACAGCCCGTCCAGCGCGGAGGGCAGCACCGGATTGCGCGAGGCGAAGGCCTCGGCGCGGCCGATGATGGTGCAGTTGGTCACGATCAGCGGGATGAAGATGCCCAGCACCTTGTAGAGCTCGTGGAACCAGGCGTGCAGGCTGAGTTGCACGGCGGTGACGAAGGAGGCGATCAGCAGCACGAAGACCGGCAGGCGGATCTCCGGCGGCACCCAGTGGCGGATGGTCGATACCGTGGTATTCGACAACAGCAGCACGACGGTCGTCGCCAGGCCGAGACCGAGGCCGTTGATGGCGGTATTCGATGTCGCCAGCAGCGGACACAGGCCAAGCAACGCGACCAGCGCCTGGTTGTTGTTCCACAGGCCATCGCGGATGATCTTGCCATAGTTGGATTCAGTCATCTTCTTCCTCGGCTTTGTGCTGTGTCTCCGCGGGCGCCTTGAACAGGCGCTCCTTGTGCGTGGCAAAGTATGTCAACGCGGCGTGGACGGACTTCACCACGCCCCTGGGTGTAATCGTAGCACCGGTGAACTGATCGAACACGCCGCCGTCGCGTTTCACCTTCCACTGCTTCTCCGCTGGATTGTTCAGCGAGAGGCCCCTGAAACCCAGAATCCAGTTGGATTTGCTGGTCTCGATCTGGTCGCCGAGTCCCGGCGTTTCCTGGTGAGCGAGCACGCGCACGCCGGCCAGCGTGCCATTCTCGTAGATGCCGACCAGCAGTTTGATCGGGCCGCTGTAGCCCTTCGCGATGACTGGGCTGAGTATCACCGCGACGGGCCTGCCTTGCTTGCGCGCGCGAAAGACCATGATGTCGTCACGGCTGTTCAGCTCGGGAATCCGGGTGACGAAATGGTCCGCCAGCAGGTCGTTGTCCATGTCCCCCGCCGGGATGACCTCGTGCAGGCTTTTCAGCAGGAATTCTCGCTGGTTCCGCGCGATACGCTCGGCGGTGATGCGCTCGGTGCCGACCACCAGCAGGGTGCCGGCGAAGGCGAATCCCGCCAGGATCAGGCCGGCGAGCAGGATGGAACGCCTATTCATGTTCGTCCTCGCGATGGCCGAAAACGCGTGGTCGGGTGTAGTAGTCGATGGTCGGCGCGGCCATGTTCATCAGCAGAACCGCGAAGGCGATGCCGTCCGGATAACCGCCCCAGGTGCGGATGACGTACACCAGCACGCCGATCAAGGCGCCGTAGATCAGTTGGCCGCGCGGCGTGGTCGAGGCGGTGACCGGGTCGGTGGCGATGAAGAAGGCGCCGAGCATGACGCCGCCGCTGAACACATGGAACAGTGGAAAGGGATAGCTTTCCGGATTGCCGAGCGAGAACAGGGCGGCGATCACGACCAGGCTGACGATCATCGCGACCGGGATGCGCCAGCTGATGACGCGCTTGTACAGCAGCCACAGGCCGCCGAGGGCGTACCAGTTGGCGACCCATTCCCAGCCCTTGGCGCCAAAATCACCCCATACCGGGCTCTCGCGAATCTCCGAGATCATCATGTCCTGGCCGAGGCCGTTGCGCATTTGATCGAGCGGCGTGGCCATGGTGATGGCGTCCCAGCCGCCGGCCGGCGGCGTGCCGCTGAAGATGATGCGCAGGCTGTCGAACAGGTCGATGGTCTCCTTGCTCAATACCGAGGGCGGCAGCCAATGGGTCATCGCCGCCGGGTAGGAGATCAGCAGCAGCACATAGGCGGCCATCGCCGGGTTGAATGGGTTGTAGCCGAGACCGCCATACAGTTGCTTGACGATGACGATCGCGAACAGCATGCCGAGCACGGTCATCCACCAGGGCAGCGTTGGCGGTACCGACAGGGCGAACAACACGGCGGTGACGACAGCGCTGAAGTCGGTGATGGCCGGCTGTAGCGGACGCTTGCGCAGTCGCAGCATGAGCGCCTCGGCGGCGACCGCGCTGGCCGACGCGAGGGCAATATTGATCAGCACGCCCCAGCCGAAATACCAGAACATCGCGGCGATCCCCGGCGTCAGCGCGAGCAGCACCTGAAGCATGACCTGCTGGACCCTGTGCCTGCCCCAATCGTGTGGTGAACTGACGAGCGTGGTCATGATGTGGAATCCCCGTTGGGCGCTTCGGTGGTGGTCTGGGATGCTTTCTTTGCTGCCTTTCGGGCCTCGACGCGTTTCAACGCGGCCTGGATGGCGGCTTTTTTCGGGTCGTCGGCCTTGTTGGCACCGCGTTTCTCCAGTGCGTCCTTCTTTTTGCGCAGACGCGCCTTGCGTTCCTGTTCCAGGCGGGCGAGACGCGCTTGGCGTGCTTCGTGTCGCTGGCGCGCCAGATCCGCCTTTTTCTTCTCTTCCTCTTGCGCCCAGATCTCCGATTTGGCGTAGCGGTAGTACTGCACCAGCGGGATGTGCGATGGGCAGACATAGGCGCAACAGCCGCACTCGATGCAATCGAACAGGTCGTAGCTCTGCACCTCGTCGAAGTCTTTCGCGCGGGTGTACCAATAGAGCTGTTGCGGCAGCAGCTCGACCGGGCAGACGCGCGCGCACTCGCCGCAGCGAATGCATGGGCGGGCCGGTTCCTCGGGCGGTGTCTGTTCGGGACTCAATGCCAGCAGGCAGTTGCTGCCCTTGACGATGGGATAGTCATCGTTGCGCAACGGCACGCCCATCATCGGGCCGCCCATTACCAGTCGCTTCGCCTGGGTTTTGTAGCCGCCGATCTGCTCGATCAGCCAATGCATCGATGCCCCGAGTGGGGCGTGTACGTTCTGTGCCTGCTTCAAGGCATCGCCGCCGAGGGTGAGCGTGCGCGAGATCAGCGGCTTGCCGTCGATGACCGCGTCCGCCACGGCCGCTGCGGTGCCGACGTTGTGGCAGACGATGCCGATATCCGCCGGGATGTGCTGCGATGGCACCTCTTCCCCGGTGAGGATGTAGATCAGTTGCTTTTCGCCACCACTCGGGTACTTGGTCGGAATCTCGATGACCTCGGTGGATTCCAGCGCGGCGTTCCGCAAGGCCTCGCGCATCGCTTCGATGGCTTCGGGCTTGTTGTCCTCGATGCCGATCAGGCATTCGTTCGGCGACAGGATATGCCGCATCACCGCCAGCCCGGCGACGACGCGATCGGCATGTTCGCGCATCAGCATGTCGTCGCAGGTGATGTAGGGCTCGCACTCGGCGCCGTTCAGAATCAGCGTGCGGATCTTCTTGTCCTTGCCCGGCGACAGCTTGACGCTGGTCGGAAAGGCCGCGCCGCCAAGCCCGACGATGCCGGCCCAGCGGATGCGTTCCAACAGCAGATCGCGGTCGGTTTGTTCGAAGTCGGGCAGGGGCTCCGGAAGCGAGCCCCATTCATCGAGGCCGTCGGTCTCGATCAGGATGGAGCGCACCGGCAGTCCGGACGGATGCGGAAACGTCCTCTCCTCGATCGCCTGGATGCGACCGGAGCTGGGCGCGTGCAGCGGCGCGCTGACAAAGCCCTCGGCCTGCGCGATCAACTGGCCTTTCTTGACCAGGTCGCCGACCTTGACCACCGGTTCCGCGATATGTCCGATATGTTGTTGTAGTGGCAGCGTCAGCAGTGGCGGCACGCCGACCTCGAGGATCGTCAGCAGCGTCGATTCCAGCTTGTGATCGGGCAGGTGCAGGCCGCCGTGGAAGTGGTGCAGGTGGCGGCTCTTGGTCAACGGCAGTGACATCAGGCCACCTCGCTCGCGGTTGGAGAGGCCGGGTTGGCGTTGCCCCGGGAGTCGTCGGGAGCTGGCCATTTCCAGTGGCTCAGGTCGGGTTCCAGCGGCACCATCCGGATGCATTCGACCGGGCAGGGCGGTACACACAGCTTGCAGCCGGTGCACTCGTCGCGGATCACGGTATGCATCTGCTTGGCGGCGCCAAGGATGGCGTCGACCGGGCAGGCTTGCAGACACAGGGTGCAGCCGATGCAGTCCTTCTCCTCGATGACCGCGACCAGCTTGACCTCCTGCGCCTCGCCGACTTCTTCGTCCAGCGGCACCGGATCGCGTCCGAGCAGGTCCGCCAGGGCGATGATGCCGGTTTCGCCACCCGGTGGGCAGCGATTGATATCCGCCTCGCCATGCGCGATCGCCTCGGCATACGGGCGGCAGCCGGCGTAGCCGCATTGGCCGCATTGGGTCTGCGGCAGCAATGCGTCGATCTGGTCGACGATGGGGTCGCCCTCGATACGGAAACGCACGGCGGCATAACCCAGCAGCAGGCCGAACAGACCCGCCAGCACGACCATGGCGATAATCGCTGTCAGCATGCTTCAGCCCGCGACCAGGCCGGAGAAGCCCATGAAGGCCATCGACATCAGGCCGGCGGTGATCAACGCGATCGCGTTGCCCTGGAAGGCCTCGGGGACATCGGCCACGGCGACGCGCTCGCGTACCGCGGCGAACAGCACCAGCACCAGCGAGAAGCCGACCGCCGCGCCGAAGCCGTACAGCGCGGATTGGATAAAGTCGTGCTGCTCCTGGGTGTTCAACAGGGCCACGCCGAGTACCGCGCAGTTGGTCGTGATCAATGGCAGGTAGATGCCGAGTACCTGGTACAGCACCGGGCTGGTCTTGTGCATCACCATCTCGGTGAACTGCACGACCACCGCGATGACCAGGATGAAGGTGATGGTTTGCAGGTACTCCAGGCCGAGCGGGATCAACAGGTATTCATAGGCCAGATAGCTGCATACCGAGGACAGTGTCAACACGAAGGTGGTGGCCAGGCCCATGCCGGTGGCGGTCTCCAGCTTGCGCGATACGCCCATGAACGGGCACAGGCCGAGAAACTTCACCAGCACGAAGTTGTTCACCAGGATGGTGCTTGCCAGGATCAGGGCGTATTCGGTCATCGCGCTTGCCGTCCTATTTGACCCGCATGCCGGGCCGGGCGCCCGCGTGCGGTTCCAGAATCCACAGGTCCTCGCCGCCGGGTCCGGCCGCCAGCACCATGCCCTCGGAAACGCCGAAACGCATCTTGCGCGGTGCCAGGTTGGCGACCATCACGGTCATCTTGCCGATCAGATCCTCCGGCTTATAGGCGGATTTGATGCCGGCGAAGACGTTGCGTTGTTCGCCGCCGAGATCCAGCGTCAGGCGCAACAGCTTGTCCGCGTCCTCGACGTGTTCGGCATTCGCGATACGCGCGACGCGCAGGTCGATCTTGGCGAAGTCGTCGAATGCGATGGTGTCGGCGATCGGCTCGATGGCGGCGGGCGTGTCGACGGCTTCCGGAGCGCTTTTGGCGGCGTTCTCGGTGCTGACGAGATCCTCTTTCGAGGCTTCGATCATGGCGTCGATCCTGTCTTTTTCGACGCGCGTCATCAGCGGTTTGAATTTGGCGATCTCGTGGCCGAGCAGCGGCGTGGCGGCATCCGCCCAGCTCAGTTCGGGGACTTTCAGAAAGGTCTCGGCCCTGGCCGCCGTGGCGGGCAGAATCGGGCGCAGCCAGATCATCAGCACGCGAAACAGCTCGATACCCATGCTGCACGCGGCGTGCAGCTCGGCCTCGCGACCGGCTTCCTTGGCGATCACCCAGGGCTTCTTGTCGTCGATATACTGGTTGGCCTTGTCGGCCAGCGCCATGATCTCGCGTACCGCGCGGCTGAAGGCACGTTTCTCGTACAGCTCGGCGATCTGCTCGGAAGCGTCGACAAAACTCTGGAACAGCGCTGGATCGTCGAGTCGATCAGCGAGTTTGCCGTCGAAGCGCTTGCGGATGAAACCGGCGCAACGGCTGGCGATGTTCACCACCTTGCCGACCAGGTCCGAATTCACCCGCTGGGCGAAGTCCTCCAGGTTCAGGTCGATGTCGTCGACCCCGGCGCCGAGCTTGGCGGCGAAGTAGTAGCGCAGGTATTCCGGGTTCAGGTGATCGAGATAGGTGCGCGCCTTGATGAAGGTGCCGCGTGACTTGGACATCTTCTGGCCGTCCACGGTCAGAAAGCCGTGCGAGTAGATCGCCGTCGGGGTGCGGAAGTCCGCGCCGGACAGCATCGCCGGCCAGAACAACGCGTGGAAATAGATGATGTCCTTGCCGATGAAATGGTACAGCTCGGTGTCGCTGTCCTCGCGCCACCAGGCGTCGAAATCCATGCCGGTGCGATCGCACAGGTTGCGGAAGCTGGCCATGTAGCCGATCGGCGCGTCCAGCCAGACATAGAAATACTTGCCTGGATAGCCGGGAATCTCGAAGCCGAAATAGGGTGCGTCGCGCGAGATGTCCCACTCCTGCAAGCCGGCCTCGAACCACTCGTCCAGCTTGTTGGCGACCTCTTTCTGAAGGTGGCCGGCGTGCGTCCAGCGCTTCAACATGTCCTCGAAATCACCCAGTTTGAAGAACAGGTGCTCGGATTCCTTCTCGATCGGCTTCGCGCCGGAGACCGCCGAATAGGCGTTCTTCAACTCGGTCGGCGCATAGGTGGCGCCGCACACCTCGCAGTTGTCGCCGTATTGTTCGGCCGCGCCGCATTTCGGGCATTCCCCCTTGATGAAGCGATCCGGCAGGAACATCCGCTCCTCCGGGTCATAGGCCTGCACGATGGTGCGCGCGTGGATATGGCCGGCGGCCTTGTTGCGCTCGAAGATCAGCTCGGCGTAGTGGCGGTTCTCGTCGGAATGCGTGGAGTGATAGTTGTCGAAAAGAATTGCGAAATCGGAAAAATCGGCCTGATGGGACTTGCTGGTTTCCTCGATCAACTGTTCCGGCGTGATGCCCTCCTGCCGGGCGCGCAGCATGATCGGCGTGCCGTGGGCGTCGTCGGCGCAGACGTAGTAACAGCGGTGGCCACGCATGCGCTGAAAACGCGCCCAGATGTCAGTTTGGATGTATTCGACCAGGTGACCGATGTGGATCGGGCCGTTGGCATAGGGCAGGGCGCTGGTGACGAGAATCTCGCGGGCGTTATCAGTCATTGGCAGGGTGATTTTTCTGGTGGCATGATTTCGCTATTGTCGCACATTTCCGGCTGGCTGAGTGCCCGCTGGCGTATCCGGTTCCCAGCGAGAAAAAACCCGCCGGGCGGCGGGTTTGATCGGGCGGGCGCGGGC
>JALULB010000077.1:7124-14006 GCA_027041035.1 Sedimenticola sp.
TTGAGGCGCATAGTGGGCCTATGTAACGAAAAAACGGGGATATTTGGACCGCTCTCCCATCTTCGCAGTAGATTCATCCATAATCCGACAGGCTCCTAGAGTCCCATGTGCTTGCGGTACTTCTTCTCGCCTTTCTCGTAGATGACCTTCGCCGAGCCGACCAGCAGGGGATCGGGTGGCAGCGCGACCTTCTTGTTCTTGCTCGGGTAGTCCATGCTGTTCAGCAGGAAACGCATGGCGTTCAGGCGCGCGCGCTTCTTGCAATCGGACTTGACCACGGTCCAGGGCGCATCCATGGTGTCGGTATAGAAGAACATGGCTTCCTTCGCGGCGGTGTAGTCGTCCCACTTGTCCAGCGACTGGAGATCGATGGGGCTGAGTTTCCACTGCTTCAACGGATCGCTCAGGCGCGCGTGGAAACGCCGGAACTGCTCCTTGCGGCTGACGGAGAACCATAATTTGAACAGCATGATGCCGTCACGCGCGAGCATGCGTTCGAACTCCGGCGCCTGGCGCATGAATTCCAGGTACTGCTCCGGCGTGCAGAAGTTCATCACGCGCTCGACACCGGCGCGGTTGTACCAGGAGCGATCGAACAGTACGATCTCGCCTTTTGTTGGCAGATGCTTGATATACCGTTGAAAATACCACTGGCCAGCTTCTTCGCTGGTGGGCTTTTCCAATGCCACGACACGCGCGCCGCGTGGGTTCAGGTGCTCCATGACACGCTTGATGGTGCCGCCCTTGCCGGCGGCGTCACGGCCTTCGAACAGGATGACGACGCGCTGGCCGGTTTCCCTGACCCAGTTCTGCATCTTGATCAGCTCGATCTGCAGATGGCGTTTTTCGTCTTCGTACTTGCGGCGGCTCAGCTTGCGCGGGTAGGGGTAGTTGGCATCCGGAAAGATCTGCTTCTTGCCAAGCTTGGATACCTCCTCGACCGTCGGCACCCCCTTGCCGGATTTGAAATGATTTTCCTTGGTGAGAATCTGTAGGGCTTCTGCGCTCATTGTGTTGTTCCTGGGTGTTCTGTTGCAGTCTGAATGTAACTACTCAGCTAACCGCTGAAATGCGCCAGCTCTGCGTTCAAAAATGGTCATTTACACGTGTAAACTCACATTTTTTGCCTTGATCTGACGCATTTCAGCGGCGATCTAAGCAGTTACTCTTATATTTGAGCTACTCGCTGAGTAGTTACATATTATATCGATCAATCGACGCCGTGTTCGCCGACTTGAGCGGAAAAGGTGGTTATGCCCGGAGATCCACGTTGGTGACGCAGGCGTGATCCGCGATAATTGAAGACCCCCATAACTCCTCAATCAAGAATTATAGGATAGAATGTCGCTAAAGCCACTGATCCCGGTCAATATTCCCGATGTCGGAGCCCCTTCCCGCGATGGATGAACTGTTGGAGATCATGCGCCGTCTGCGTGATCCGGAACGCGGCTGCCCGTGGGATCTGCGTCAGCGTTTCGACACCATCGTGCCGTACACGCTTGAGGAAGCGGCCGAGGTCGCCGATGTGGTGGAGCGCCAGGCCTGGGGGGAGTTGCGTGGCGAGCTTGGCGATCTGCTGTTTCAAGTGGTGTTCCTGTCGCGTCTCGCCGAGGAGCGTGGCTGGTTCGATTTTGCCGATGTCGCGCGGGCCATCGTCGATAAGATGCGGCGTCGTCATCCACATGTCTTTGGCGATGCCCGTTTCACCACCGAGGAAGCGCTGAAAAAGCATTGGGAGTCGGCCAAGGCGGAAGAACACAGCGAGAGCGGCCATGTCCGCAAGTCGCTGATGGACGGGGTGCCATTGACGCTGCCGGCATTGGCGAGGGCACAGAAATTGCAGTCCCGCGCGGCGCGCACTGGGTTGCTGGAGGACAATAAAAACAGTCAACTAACAGAACTTCATGAGATATTGAGTGAAGTAGGTCTCGCGGATTCACCCGAACAGAGAGAAGAAGGTATCGGTCAACTGCTTTTCGATGCCGTGAGCTTGGCGCGTGCGCTCGGTATCGACGCGGAACAGGCTCTGCGCGGCGCGTCCCGGCGTTTCGAGGGACGTGTCAGGGCGGTGGAACAAGCACAGAACCATCACGCCGGAGCACTGTCTGAACAGGAAGTCGATGCTTCGCAACACTAGGAGCCTGTCGGATTATGGATGAATCTACTGCGAAGATGGGCGAGCGGCCCAAATATCCCCGTTTTTTCGTTACATAGGCCCACTATGCGCCTCAAAATCCGGAAACATTTGGCCTCGCTCTCCCACCTTCTCGCTACGATCCCCCATAATCCGGCAGGCTCCTGGGATAAACAAGTGATATCAAGGATAAATTATGCTGTCTAACGTCCGGTTTATGTTTGTATTATTTTTGTTCGCTGTGTCGCTGCTTGGCGGTTGCGCGGTGAACCCGGTGACCGGTAAAAGCGAACTCAATCTGGTGTCGGAATCGCAGGAACTGGCGATCGGCGCGAAACAGTATATGCCCAGCCGCCAGCAGCAAGGCGGCGACTATGTCACCGATCCGCGGGTGGTCGCCTATGTCAAGCACGTGGGCGAGAAGCTGGCCCGCGTCGCCGACCGAAAGCTGCCGTATGAGTTCGTCGTGCTGAACAATTCCACGCCGAACGCCTGGGCCTTGCCGGGTGGCAAGATCGCGGTGAATCGCGGCTTGCTGACTGAGTTGCGTAGCGAGGCGGAACTGGCCGCCGTGCTCGGCCATGAGATCGTGCATGCGGCGGCGCGGCATGGCGCGCAACAGCTACAGCGCGGATTGCTGATGCAGGGTGTCGTGGCGATCGTCGGCGCGACGACCTCGTCCAGTCAATACGGTGGCCTGGCGACCACGGCGGCATCGCTCGGGTCGTCGCTGACCGGCCGCGCTTATGGCCGCGACGCGGAGCGCGAGGCGGATTTCTACGGCATGCGCTACATGCTGCGCGCTGGCTATGATCCGTATGCGGCGGTCACCTTGCAGGAGACCTTCGTGCGCTTGTCGAAGAACCGAGACGCGAGTTGGCTGAGCGGCCTGTTTGCGTCGCACCCGCCATCCCGTGAGCGGGTCGAGAACAACCGCCGCGAGGCGCGGGCGCTGACCGCCGGCCTGAAGGGCGGCAAGGTCTTCGTCGGCGCCAAGGTGTATCGGCGCAAGATGGCTGGCCTGCTGAGAGACAAACCGGCGTACAAGGCGTTCGACAAGGGCGTCGCGGCGCTGAAGAAGGGCGATGCGCGGGCCGCGCTGGCGTTGGCCGACGAGGCATTGCGCATCCAACCCCGCGAGGCATTGTTCTTCAGCCTGCGCGGCGATGCCTTGCGCAAACTGGAGCGCCCCCGAAAAGCGCTGCGGGCGTACGACCGCGCGGTCGAGTTGAATCCGGACTATTTCGCGTTCCACGTCGATCGCGGTCTCGCATTACGCCAGCTTGGGCGCGACGCGCAAGCGCGACAGGATTTCACCCGCAGTATCAAGCTGTTGCCGACCGCGACGGCCTACTATGCGTTGGGACGCATGGCGGCGGATCGTGGCGACGAGGCGGCCGCCATCAAGTATCTGCGCGTCGCCTCGACCTCTCGCTCCCGGGTGGGCAGGAAGGCCAAGGCGGAGCTGCTGGGTCTCGATCTGGAACAGAATCCGGCACGCTATATCAAGGCGTCGCTGGCGCTGGATCGCGATGGCTATCTGCTGGTGATTCTTCGCAACGCCACCTCCGAGCCGATGCGTGGCATCTCGTTCAGCGTGGGCTGGCGTCAGGGGCGTGGCTTCAAACCGCTGGAACGCAGCCGGTATGCGCGAACCTTGAAAGCCGGCCGAAAGGCCACTATTTCCACCGACATCGGGCCGTTGCGGTCGCGCCGCGAGTTGCATCGTTACCACGTCCAGATCGAATCCGTCGATTCCGCGCGGCGCGTGGCACTGTAAACAGGATTTTCATGAGTTATTTGAGTAAGATCGTCGCGCTGAACAACGGCGATACCGAGGGTTTTCTGCCGTTCGTCATCGGTGGCCGCCATGTGGGCAACATCGCGCCGGCGTTTGCCGCCAGGCTGAAGGCGTTTCCGCGCCAGTTTATCGTGACCGATCAAATGGTCGTGCTGAACCCGGAGGTGCACGATTTCGATGCGCGTTCGGCGGCCCTGGCCGAGGTGCTCGCGGCACTCCACCGGGATGGCGTCGTCGCTCAATTGCTCGGTGAGTTGTACCCGGTGACCGATGGTCGACGCGAGCATGCCCTGTGCCTGATCGACCGTGGCGTCATCGGCTATTTTGGCATTGCTGCTTATGGCCAGCACCTGAATGGTTATGTCGGCGCCGGCGAGCGCATGAAGATGTGGATAGGCACCCGCGCGCGCGACCGTCATCTGTATCCGGGCAAGCTCGATCAACTGGTCGCCGGTGGTCTGCCATGGGGCATCTCGCTGGCGGACAATCTGGCCAAGGAATGCCAGGAAGAAGCCGGAATGTCCGCCGAGCTGGCGGCCGGCGCGACGCCGGTGGGCGCGATTACCTATTTCGCCGAGACGCCGCGTGGTCTGAAACCCGACATACTCTATTGTTATGATCTGGGCCTGTCGGCGGATTTTCAGCCGGTGTGTACCGATGGCGAGGTGGAGTCTTTCGAGTTGATGCCGATCCAGGAGGTGATCGAACGGGTGCGCGACACGCGGGATTTCAAGCCGAATTGCGATCTCGTGATCATCGATTTTCTGATTCGCCACGGGTTCATCGGACCCGACGACCCGGACTATCTGGCCATTCAGGCCGGCCTGCATGCTGGCGTGAAGGGGATAGGCGCGATGTTGCTGTAACCGGATGACCGGATCCGGGCGTGCTAAACTCGGATAAAACAGAACCGGCGCGTTGTTGATGCATGATGCCGGCAAACCACTGAATAACAGGATGAAAACCATGTTAAACAAGCTGAATTACTGTCGCGGCGATTCGAATCCAGGTTTACCGGCCGGTCTTTCGCGTCGAGGATACGGATGGTGGCGTTCCCTGAGCCTCGTGCTGTTGCTGCTCGGCTCCGCGTTTTCGCTTCAGGCCAAGGTATCGCTGGTTGCCGATGGTGACCTCAGCGCCGACCGCGCCAATCGCCAGGCTGCTTTGATCATGACCCGGGTCATGGAGAAGTACCATTACAAGAAGGTCGCGCTGGACGATGCCTTCTCGGAGAAGATCTACAAACGCTACTTGGAATCACTGGATCCAAATCGCAGCTTCTTCACCGCCAAGGATATCCAGCGCTTCGACAAGTATCGCGATGCGCTCGACGATGCCCTGCACGATGCCCACCTGGAGGCCGCGTTCGATATCTTCCGCACCTACCGCAAGCGTGTCGGCGAGCGCGTCGATTATGTACTGCACAGGCTGGATGGCAAGTTCAGTTTCGACAAGGACGAGGATTACCAGTTCGACCGGGAGGATGCGCCCTGGGCCGCCGACAAGGCCGCGCTGGACGAATTGTGGCGCAAGCGCGTGAAGAACGACGTGCTCAGCCTGAAACTGGCCGGCAAGCCGATGGAGAAGATTCGCAAGACCCTGAGGCAGCGCTATCTTGGCATCAAGCGGCGTACCTATCAGTTGAATTCGAATGATGTATTCCAGTTGTTCGCCAATGCCTACGCGGCCTCGCTGGAGCCGCATACCGGTTACATGTCGCCGCGCAGCTCGGAGAACTTCGACATCAGCATGCGCCTGTCGTTGGAAGGTATCGGCGCGGTGCTGAAGACGGACAATGAATACACCGTCGTGCAGCGCACCGTGCCGGGTGGCCCGGCGGCGCTGGACGGCCGGCTGAAGCGCGGCGACCGCATCGTCGGTGTCGCCCAGGGGCGTCACGGCAAGATGGTCGATATCGTTGGCTGGCGCTTGCAGGATGTCGTCGAACGCATACGCGGTCCGAAGGACAGCGTGGTGCGTCTGGAGATACTGCCGAAGCATGCGATTACGGAAACCAAGACGAAGCTGGTCGAACTGGTGCGCAACAAGGTGAAGCTGGAGGACCAGGCGGTCAAGTCCCGGGTGATCAAGGATCTGGACGGACTGCATGGCATGCGCATCGGCGTCATCGAGATTCCGACCTTCTACCGTGACTTCGCCGCCGAGGGGCGTGGCGACAGCGACTTTCGCAGCACCACCCGGGATGCGCGCAAATTGCTGAAAAAGCTGAAGGGCGAGAAGGTCGACGGCATCGTCATCGATCTGCGCGGGAATGGCGGCGGCGCGCTCAGCGAGGCCGTCGAGCTGACCGGGCTGTTCATCCCGTCCGGCCCGGTGGTGCAGGTGCGCGACTCCAGTGGCGACGTGAATATCGAGAACGATCCGGACCCGGCGCAGGTCTACTCCGGCCCGCTGGCGGTATTGGTCGATCGGAACAGCGCCTCGGCATCGGAGATCTTCTCCGGCGCGATCCAGGACTACAAGCGCGGCCTGATACTTGGCGAGCCGACCTTCGGCAAGGGTACCGTGCAGACCTTGATCGACCTGGACCGGTTCGTGCGCTCCGGCGCGGGCAGCCTCGGCCGGCTGCGTCTGACGATGGCGCAGTTCTTTCGCGTAAACGGCGGCAGCACCCAGTATCGCGGCGTCGTGCCGGATGTGCCATTTCCGACGGTCGTCGGCGGTGGTGACTACGGCGAACGCGCCTACGACAACGCGCTGCCTTGGGCGCACATCAAGCCCGCGCCGATCAAGACCACGGGCCTGGGGTCGGTGTCGCAACTCTTGGATGGGCACTATCAGCGCATCAGCCATGATCCCGGCTTCGACTATCTGATCAAGACGGAGAAGGAACTGGCCGAGGCGCGTGATCGGAAGACCGTCAGCCTGCTGGAAAGCAAGCGCCGCCAGGAGTGGGAGTCGCGCGAGAAGCGCCAACTGGAGAACG
>JALULB010000078.1 GCA_027041035.1 Sedimenticola sp.
ATGGAGTTATTGCGCTAATGCCGCCTTTAGGCGGCTCCTGAACTTGCCGCTTTGAGCGGCTCACAAAGTTAAAGCCCCCGGCTTTGCCGGGGGATACTTACTGACCATTTTTGAACGCAGAGCTGGCGCATTTCAGCGGTTAGCTGAGTAGTTACGCGCCGTCTATTGATCCGGCAGCCTGACAATGGTGACATCGCATCTGGCGTTACCGACGATGCCGGTCGAGGTCGAACCCATCAGGCGGGCGATGCCGTGCCGACCGTGCGATCCGGCGACGATCAAGTCGGCGTTCTGCGCTTCCGCGTAGGAGAGCACCGTGGTCTTCGCCACGCCCCACAATACCTCGTATTGAACGTCGGGATAGTCGAGTTCCGCCGCGATGTGCTTCAGGCGTTTCACCGCGCTGTCGTGGATAGGCTGATCCTCGTCGAGAAAATCGTAAGGCGTGCTCATCAGCATGTCGTAGTCGTAGTAGGGGTAGGCGATGTGTTCCACCGTGTGTATCAGCGACAGCCTGGCCTTGTAGAGACGTGCCAGTTCCAGCGCGCGTGACACGGCGCGCTCCGAGTGCGGCGAAAAATCGACCGCGACGACGATATGCGAGTAGGGCTTCAGTGGTTCGATTTCCGCTGTTGTCTGGGCGCCGGCCTGTTCTCCGGCATCGATTCCGCGCAGCCAGTCCCAGGCTTTCTGCAACTCGTCGCGTTTGAAGAACCGCACCTCGGTCGATATGAAGCCCTTGCCAAGCGCGGTCATCCAGCGTTGCCACTGCTTGTCACCGATGATCGCGATGCGCTCGAAATCCGCGTCGTGATCCTTGCCGAACTTGAAGTCCTCCCATGCGGCTTTCAGCTCCCAGCCATGAAAATCCTCCAGCTCGATCAACAGCGATAGCGGGCTGTGTTCCTTGAGCAGGTCGGTCAGCTTGGGCAGAAACGCCTGGTAGTCCTGCTCGGTCAGCCTGCCGATGGCCTTGAAGGCGAAGATATTCGGCTCGTTTACGGGGATTTCCTGAAACATGCGGGTTTCTCCTGAAGGGGCGACGGAATCTAATGCGGTTCGTCGATTGTCGCCGATCATGAAGGATCGTGGAAGGGGTGTCTTGGATACAGCGGCGCGGCTTGCACGGTACGCGGACTTGGATGTGGTCGAAAACAGGAAAGATAAGGCCGGGAAATCGTATGAAATTGGTCGGGGTGAGAGGATTGCTCGGGCATCCTGCCCTCGGCCCTACGGGCCCCGCTGGCGCGGTCGACATGCGTTCCCGACGCATGTCTCGAACCTCTGATCGGTTCAAATCCTCTCACAAGCAGCGATAGCGTTCTGATTCAGCTTGAAGAAGGAGAAGTAAGGTCGGGAAATCGTATGAATATGGTCGGGGTGAGAGGATTCGAACCTCCGGCCCCTGCCTCCCGAAGACAGTGCTCTACCAGGCTGAGCTACACCCCGAAAACCTTGTGTCAGCTTGTGCGGCTGACCGAAAAATCCGCCAGCACGGCAAGTGCTTCGCGGAAGACCGACGGCGGCGCCAGTTCGAGCGCCTGCTTGGCCTTGTTTGCCTCGTCCGCGGCAAGGCGCGCAGTGTACGCGATTGCGTCGGTGGATTCAATGATTTCCTTTATCCTGTCGATTGCCTCGACATCACCGTTGACGATGGCGTCGCTGATGGTTCTGCGTTGCGCTTCGTTGCCGGTTTGCATCGCGCGGATCAGCGGCAACGTCGGCTTGCCTTCGGCGAGGTCGTCGCCGATATTCTTGCCGATGTCCTCGCTGGCGTCGCTGTAGTCCAGGGCGTCGTCGATCAATTGAAAAGCGATCCCCAGATGGTGGCCATAGGCGGCCATTGCCTGTTCGATGTCGGGCGTGGCTTCGGCCAGTACGGCGCCGAGACGCGTGCCGGCCTCGAACAAGGTCGCGGTCTTGCGCTCGATGACCTGGCGATAGTCCTTCTCGCTGGTGCCGGGTTCGTTGCAGTTCAGCAGTTGCAGTACTTCACCCTCGGCGATGCGGTTGGTAGCGTGTGACAGTACCTCCATGACACGCATCTTGCCGATATCGACCATCATCTCGAATGAGCGGGAATAGAGGAAATCACCCACCAGCACGCTGGCTTCGTTACCCCACACGGCGTTGGCGGTGTCCTGATTGCGTCGCAGGTCGGAACCATCGACGACATCGTCGTGCAGCAGGGTGGCGGTATGGATGAACTCGATGATCGCGGCAAGTTCGATATGCGCTTCGTCGTTGTATCCCAGCGCGCGGGCGACGAGTAGCACGATCAACGGTCGCAGCCGTTTCCCGCCGCTATTGACGATGTAGTTTCCCACCTGGTTGATGAGTACGACATCCGACGCCAGACGATCGAGGATCGTTGCGTTGACCTTTTTCATATCGTCCGAAACCAGCTCTCGAACCGATGAGATATCCATGTACTCGCAAACCAACTGAAATTTGAACCCAGCGATGCTATGGCGATGCACCGGGGCTGTCAAGCACGGGGCGGCAGATCGATAAAATTAGCCGGGGTTCTTGACTTGCGTCGGCGGGAAGGCTTTAATACGCGCACTTTTTGGCCAGGTAGCTCAGTCGGTAGAGCAGGGGACTGAAAATCCCCGTGTCGGCAGTTCGATTCTGTCCCTGGCCACCATCCATTCTGAAAGCCCGCGGCTCGTCGCGGGCTTTTTCGTACTCGCCGCTTTTTCTTCCGAATCCGGAATACGATCGAACCGCAAATCGTTCGATTCTTCGGCCCATCGCCCGGACCCCGCCTTTCGGACTCGCCATGCTCGCCCAGGTTTACCTGCCAGCATTCAGATTCTATAATGGCCGGTTTACACCCGTTGCGGCAAGCCGCCCTTTCTGCCATAGCCCGGATACCAGATACCATGCGATTCTCTCAGGAAGCCCTTACATTCGATGATGTTCTGTTGGTGCCGGCGTACTCCAATGTACTGCCGAAGAATGTCGATCTCAGCACCCGGCTGACGCGCGACATCTCGCTGAATATTCCGTTGATCTCGGCGGCGATGGATACGGTAACCGAGTCGCGCATGGCGATCGCGCTGGCGCTGGAGGGCGGTCTGGGCATCATCCACAAGAACATGACGCCGGCGGAGCAGGCGGCCGAGGTGTTGCGGGTAAAGAAGTATGAGAGTGGGGTGATCCACGATCCGATCACGGTGAAGCCGAGCGCGACCATCGCCGAGGTGCTGGAGCTGACGCACAGCAACCAGATATCCGGCGTGCCGGTGGTCGATGGTGACGAGTTGGTCGGTATTGTCACCAGCCGCGATCTGCGTTTCGAGACGCGCATGGACGAGCCGGTGACGGTGGCGATGACACCGAAGGACAAGCTGATTACCGTCAAGGAAGGCGCGCCGCGCGCGGAGGCGGTGAAGTTGTTGCACGAACACCGCATCGAGAAGGTGCTGGTGGTGAACGACGATTTCGAGCTGCGCGGTCTGATCACGGTGAAGGATATCCAGAAGGCGAAGGACTATCCGTTTGCCTGTCGCGACAGCCGCGAGCGGCTGCGGGCCGGCGCGGCGGTCGGGGTCGGCGAGGGCACCGACGAGCGCGTCGAGGCGCTCGTCGCGGCCGGGGTCGACGTGATCGTCGTCGATACCGCGCACGGTCATTCGCAGGGCGTGCTGGATCGCGTCGCCTGGGTCAAGAAACGCTTCCCGGACGTGCAGGTGATCGGTGGCAACATCGCTACGGCCGCCGCCGCGAAGGCGCTGGTCGAGGCCGGCGCGGACGCGGTCAAGGTTGGCATCGGGCCGGGCTCGATCTGCACCACGCGTATTGTCGCGGGTGTCGGCGTGCCGCAGGTCACCGCGGTATCGAATGTCGCCGAGGCGCTGAAGGACAGCGGCGTGCCGCTGATCGCCGACGGCGGGCTGCGTTACTCTGGCGACATCGCCAAGGTCATCGCGGCGGGCGCGCACTCGGTGATGATCGGCGGTCTGTTCGCCGGTACCGAGGAATCACCGGGCGAGGTCGAGCTCTATCAGGGTCGTTCGTACAAGTCCTATCGCGGCATGGGCTCGCTCGGCGCGATGTCCGGCAAGCAGGGTTCCAGCGACCGCTATTTTCAGGATGACGTCAAGGAGACCGACAAGCTGGTGCCGGAGGGCATTGAGGGACGCGTGCCGTACAAGGGCAGTCTGCTGAACATCGCCAACCAGCTGATCGGCGGCCTGCGCGCGAGCATGGGCTACACTGGCTGCGCAACCATCGAGGAGATGCGCACCAAGCCGGAGTTCGTGCGCGTGACCAACGCCGGCATGCGCGAGTCCCACGTCCACGACGTGACCATCACCAAGGAAGCGCCGAACTACCGGCAGAGCTGAGCGTCATGAAAGACATCCACGCCTCGCGCGTCATCATCGTCGACTTCGGTTCGCAGTACACCCAGCTGATCGCGCGCAACGTGCGCGAGATCGGCGTCTACTGCGAGATCTGGCCCTGGGACAACTGCGAGGACGCGATCCGCGAGCAGCACCCGAAGGGTATCATCCTGTCGGGCGGCCCCGAGACCGTCACCGGCGGCGACGACGCGCCGCGCGCGCCGGCGATCGTCTTTGAACTCGGCGTGCCGGTGCTCGGCATCTGCTACGGCATGCAGACCATGGCCGCGCAGCTCGGCGGCGGGGTCGAGTCGTCCGCCAAGCACGAATACGGCTACGCCCAGGTGCGCGCGCGCGGCCATTCCCGCCTGCTGCGCGACATCGAGGATCACACCACCGAGGAGGGCTGGGGCTTGCTCGACGTGTGGATG